>NZ_RZOJ01000227.1:0-9864 GCF_003998845.1 Mesorhizobium sp. M4A.F.Ca.ET.022.05.2.1
ACCAAGGAGACCGATGATGAATACCCCCAATCTGGGATATCGCGTGGGCAGCGGCGCCCGAGCCGGCGCCCTCTACGACGAGGGCCTGCGCCAGCACATGCTGCGCGTCTACAACTATATGGGCCTTGGCCTCGTCGTCACCGGCGCCATCGCCTTCGCCGTGGCCTCGACGCCGGCGCTCTACGTGCCGATCTTCTCCAGCCCGTTGAAATGGGTGGTGATGCTGGCGCCGCTCGCCTTCGTGCTGTTGTTCTCGTTCCGCATGCAGACCATGTCGGCGGCTAGCGCGCAGGCGATGTTCTGGGCCTTCTGCGCCGTCATGGGCCTGTCGCTGGCTTCGGTATTCCTGGTCTTCACCGGCACCAGCATCGCGCGCACCTTCTTCATCGCCGCCAGCATGTTCGGCGCGACAAGCCTTTACGGCTATACGACAAAGCGCGACCTGACGCAGTTCTCGTCGTTCCTGATCATGGGCCTGATCGGCGTGGTGATCGCCAGCCTCGTCAACCTGTTCCTCGGCTCGACCGCGCTGCAGTTCGCCATCTCGGTGATCGGCATCGCCGTGTTCATCGGGCTCACCGCCTGGGACACGCAGACAATCAAGGAGCAGTACGCCGAGAATTTCGACGCGGAATCGCGGCAGAAGCTCGCCGTCTTCGGCGCCTTCTCGCTCTATCTGAACTTCGTCAACATCTTCCAGCTGCTGCTGAACTTCACTGGCGAACGCGAATAGACCGGACCGTAGCAGGCAACACTGCGAGCCTGGTCGTGGCCGGAGGGAAACCTCCGGCCACGTTTCGTTCGGACGGTGGCCGGCGTGAAATCGCGACAGCGTCGGCTCTTGAGTTTCACCGAAGGCCTTTGGTAGCCTGCCGGCCATGCCAGCCAGCCGCGAGGACATATGGAACAGGACAGCCTGACGCTTCATGGTGACGGCATCTCGGCGACGATAGTCGGGCAGGGGGCCGAACTGGTTTCCTTGCGCAATGCCGAGGGCACAGAGCTTTTGTGGCAAGCCGGCCCGGAATGGCGGCGTCACTCGCCGGTGCTGTTTCCGATCGTCGGCCGGTTGAAAGGCGGCCAGTTGCGCCATCGTGGGCAAAGCTATGCGATGACGCAACATGGCTTTGCCCGCGACAGGCGGTTCGCCTGGGCGGAGCAGGGGGCTTCTTCCTGCACGCTGGTCCTGACTGACGACGCCGAGACGCGAGCTCGCTATCCATTCGCCTTTCGCCTCGCCATCACCTACAGCGTCGGCCCTCGCCGGCTTGGCGTGAGCTTCGAGGTCACAAACACAGGCGACGAGTTGTTGCCGGCCTCGGTCGGGGCGCATCCGGCATTCAACTGGCCGCTAGTCCGGATCAGACCAAGCAAGCCTATCGGCTAACCTTTGCCGATAATGAATCCTCGCCGATCCGCCGCCTGAAGGACGGCCTGTTATTGCCAACGCTCCAGCCCACGCCAATCGAAGGCAGGACGCTCGCGCTCACCGAGCGGCTCTTCGACGACGACGCCGTTATCCTGGATCGCCCGGCCAGCCCCAGCGTGCGCTATGCCGCAGAGCGCGGGCCAGCGATCGAAATGTCTTGGCAGGGGTTTAACGAACTGGGCATCTGGTCCAAACCGGGCGGGGCGCCGTTCCTGTGCATCGAGCCGTGGCATGGCATCGCTAGCCCGATCGATTTCGATGATGAGTTCACCGACAAACCGGGCGTGATGCTGATCGAGCCGGGTGCCAAGCGAACCCTCAGCTATCAGGTCGACCTGCTGACGATGTGAAGCCCGCCGCGAGTTTTCAAACCTGCCGGACGATGGCGCCGATCACATTGACGAGAAGGCGCGCCGCAGTCAGCGCCGACAGGCCGTCAATGTCGGCGGGAGGGTAGAGTTCGACTAGGTCGAATCCTGCGATCCCGGCCCGTCTGCCGAGGCCCGCGATCAGGTCGATCACCTGCGTGTAGGTGAGGCCGCCAGGCGACCGTGCAGCCACGCCCGGCATGATGGAGGGGTCGAGGCCGTCGCAGTCGAGGGTGATGACGACCCGTGCTCCCTCTGGAATATGCCGCAGAGCGGCGTCGATGCCTTGGGCGTGAACCTCGCGGACGGTCACGAAACGGCTGCCAAAGCGCTGCGCCGCTTCGATCTCGGCGAGGCCGGCGCTGCCGACACCGCGGATGCCGACCTGCACCATGCCGGCGACATGCGCCATCTCGCTCACCCGGCGCATCGGATTCGAATAGCCGTAGCGTTCGCCGTCGACCTCGTCGCGCCAGTCGATGTGGGCGTCGATCTGAAGGACCCAGACCGGCCTGTGGTCGGCAAAACCGGCGAGAAAGGGAATGGGCACAGAATCGTCACCGCCCAGCAGGATCGGCACGGCCGGCAAAGCCAGGACCTCGCGTGTCTTGACCTCGATCCGCGCCCGGTTTCCAGCATTGTCACGCATGGTGGTCAAGATGTTGCCGGCGTCGACGCAGCAGGCCGGCTTGCCGTCGAACAGCGGGCCGCCGAGATCGAAATCCCAGTGCCCGACCAGACGGGCGTCGTCCTGGCTCGCCGCGCGGATGCGCAACAGCTCCGTACGGTTGGCGAGCGGGACCGGATAACATGGCGTTTCGCCATCTCCGAGATACACATCAGAAAGTCGCATAAGATAGATTATGGAACTGATACTTAGGGCGATGCGCCGATCAGGAGGTCGATTGCCGCAACGCTTTCGCCAACCCCGCCGGGTTTTGACAGGCCATGGCATGTCCGGCTTGCGGCACGACACAGACGTTGATTCCCAGTTGGGACAGACGTTGGGTATCTTCGTCCGGCAAGGACTCTTCACCGAAGATAACAGTCCTTGGCATCGTCATCCCAACAAGCAATTCACGCCAGGACGGATTGCTGCCGACGATCAGTGATGTTGCTGCCCGATGAACGGCATATGGGGCGCTGACCGACAACGAAGCTGCCCAGATGCCATTGCCGTCCGCTTTGGACATTCTCACCAAATCCTCGTGGCCATGGGCCACGTAGTCGACCTCGTCCATGCCGGCGACTTTCCCGCTGAAGAAGCCTCCACCTGGATCGAGATTGGGCTCGCTCAAAACGAGGTTCCGGACGCGATCGCCAATCAGGCTTGCAGCAACGATAGCAATGGAACCGCCCATGCTGTGGCCGAATAGATCCAGCCTCTCGGGGGCCAACTCATTGATAAGTTCCACCAAAATCCGCGCCTGATCATCGATCGTATAGCTGAAGTCAGCCGGCCGGTCGCTGAAACCAAATCCAAGCAGATCGACCAGCACCATTCGCTTGCCCATCAGCGCAGCATCGCAGGCGACGCGCGGATAGTCGCAGGAAGAAGCGCAACCAAGGCCATGAACGAAAATTAGCGGGACACCGGCGCCCAGGATATCATGATAGAGCAGGTTTCCTTGATCTCTGGGCAGTTTGAACGACTTCATGGCTCACAGCCTCTATGAAAGACGTCACCTATCATTCGGATTCGTAAGTAATTTCAATCGCCATGCCGTCATATGCCGGCACGATATGATCCGGCGTCTCGGCCATCACCTTGGCATAGTCGAGCGGCACATGCATGTGCGTCAGCACGGCGTTTTTCGGCGCCAATCTGTCGATCCAGCCGAGCGCCTGGCCGAGCGACAGATGGCTCGGATGGGTGTTGTACTGCAGCGCGTCGATCACCAGCATATCGAGATCGCGCAGCCGCTCGGCGGTGGCGTCGGGGAAGTCGCTGATGTCAGGGCAATAGGCGAGCCCGCCGGCGCGGAAGCCAAGCGAGATGATGTCGCCATGGATTTGCGGCAGCGGCTCGAGGGTGAGGGGCCCCCCCTCGCCTTCGATCACCACCGGCCTGGCGTGGTCGATGAGATGC
The DNA here is from genome assembly GCF_003998845.1 of Mesorhizobium sp. M4A.F.Ca.ET.022.05.2.1. Classification (NCBI taxonomy): domain Bacteria; kingdom Pseudomonadati; phylum Pseudomonadota; class Alphaproteobacteria; order Hyphomicrobiales; family Phyllobacteriaceae; genus Mesorhizobium; species Mesorhizobium sp. M4A.F.Ca.ET.022.05.2.1. The sequence goes on from NZ_RZOJ01000227.1 coordinate 3,887, forward strand.
GGCCTGACGATCGGCGGGTACGAGCTGCCCGGCGGCGTCTCGAAACAATAGCTGAACGCCTCACGCAGGCGCCGCATCGTCGGCTGGTCGGCGTGGATGTCAATCAAGTGGCGCTGTTCCAGCACATAGCCGCGCAGGTCATCGATACCGTGGATATGGTCGGCATGCGGATGCGTGTAGACGACCGCGTCGATGCGTTTGACGGACGCCAGAAGCATCTGCTCGCGGAAATCCGGCCCGGTGTCGATGACGACCGTTGTGCGGCCACCGTTCGCCGCGACCCGCTCGACCAGCGCGGCCGCGCGCATGCGCCGGTTCCTGGGATTGGCGGGATCGCAATCGCCCCAGTCGCCGGTGATGCGCGGCGTGCCGGGCGACGAGCCGCAGCCGAGGATGGTGAGGCGCAGCCGGTCGCTCATGCCTCAGGCGCCCGGCGCGTCGGGGCGCGGCATCTTCCGGAACAGCCGGAAGACATTGTCCGTGGTGATATCGGCGATCTCGGCCTCGCCGACGCCGATCGTCTCGGCCAGCACCCTGGCGGTGTTGGCGACATAGGCCGGCTCGTTGCGCTTGCCGCGAAACGGGATCGGCGCGAGATAAGGCGCATCGGTTTCGACCAGCAGCCGGTCACGCGGCACGTTGGCGGCGATGGCGCGCAAATCGGTCGAGTTCTTGAAGGTCAGGATGCCGGAGAACGAGACGTAGCCGCCAAGCGCGACGCCGACCTCGGCCAGCCTGCGCCCCGACGAAAAACAATGCAGAATGAAGGGGAAAGCGCCCTTCCCTGTCTCGTCTTCGAGGATCGCGGCCATGTCGTCGTCGGCATCGCGAGAATGGATGACCAGCGGCAGGCCGGTCTGGCGCGCCGCCGCGATATGAGTGCGAAAACCTTGCGCCTGCGCATCGCGCGGGGCGCGGTCGTAGAAATAGTCGAGCCCGGCCTCGCCGATCGCCACCACCTTTGGGTGCGCGGAAAGGCGCACCAGCTCGTCGGCGGTCACGTCGAGTTCTTCCGCCGCATTGTGTGGATGGGTGCCGACCGAGCAATAGACCTCATCAAAAGTCTCAGCAATTTCAAGTATTTGCTGAAACCGCCTCACACGTGTCGAGATCGTCACCATGCGGCCGATGCCGGCCGCGAGGGCGCGGGCGACGATGGCCGCCCGCTCCTCGGCGAAGTCCGGAAAGTCGAGATGGCAATGACTGTCGACCAGCATCAGGCTTTGGCATCCTGCTCGACATAACGCGGGAACACGCCCTCGGGCGCCGGCAGGGCCGTGCCCGGCACCAGCGCATGGTCGGCATGGACATGCTCGAAATTGCGCTTGTCCGCCGGTACCGCCAGCAGGTCGAGCAGCTTCGCGGCAGATCCCGGAATGAAGGGCTGGCACAGCACCGTCACCCGCCGGACGAGTTCTGCCGTTGTCCACAGCACCGTCTCCATGCGCACGGGATCGGTTTTCCGCAGCGCCCAGGGTTCCTGGGAAGCAAAATAGCGATCGGCTTCCGCCACCACGCCGAAAATCGCCGCCAGCGCCAGATGGATGCCCTGCTCCGCCATCGCCTTGCGTGCCGTCGCCAGCGCTTCGACCGCCTGATCGAGGATGGCGCCGTCGGCCTCCGTCAATTCGCCGCGCTTCGGCACCACGCCGCCGCAGTTCTTGGCGATCATCGACAGCGAGCGCTGCGCCAGATTGCCGAGCCCGTTGGCGAGATCCGCGTTGGTGCGGTTGACGATCGCTTCATGGCTGTAGTTGCCGTCCTGTCCGAATGGCACCTCGCGCAGGAAGAAATAGCGCACCTGGTCGACGCCGTAGTGCTCGGCCATGGTGAACGGGTCGATGACGTTGCCGACCGACTTCGACATCTTCTCGCCGCGGTTGAACAGGAAGCCGTGGCCGAAGACGCGCTTGGGCAGCGGGATTCCCGCCGACATCAGGAAGGCCGGCCAATAGACGGCATGGAAGCGCACGATGTCCTTGCCGATGATGTGCGCATCCGCCGGCCAGAATTTCCAATTCTCAGCGTTTTCATCGGGATAGCCGAGGCCGGTGATGTAGTTGGTCAAGGCGTCGACCCACACATACATCACGTGCTTCTCGTCGCCGGGCACCGGCACGCCCCAGTCGAAAGTGGTGCGCGAGACCGACAGGTCCTTCAGCCCCGACTTGACGAAACTCATCACCTCGTTGCGCCGCTCTGCGGGGCCGATGAAGTCGGGCTGGCTTTCGTAAAGCGCTGTGAGCTTGTCCTGATAGGCCGAAAGCCGGAAGAAATAGCTCTCTTCCTCGACCCATTCGACCGGCGTCCCCTGCGGCCCGTAGCGGACGTTGTCGGCCCGAACCTCGGTCTCCTCCTCGCCGTAATAGGCCTCGTCGCGCACCGAATACCAGCCGGCATAGCCGCCCTTGTAGATATCGCCATTGGCGGCCATCGCCTTCCAGATCGCCTGCGAGGACGCGTAGTGGCGCTCCTCGGTGGTGCGGATGAAATCATCATTGGAGGCGTTGAGCACCGCCGCCATGCGCCTGAATTCGGCCGAGTTGCGGTCGGCGAGTTCGCGCGGCGAGAGGCCATCCTTGCGCGCCGTCTGCAGCATCTTGATGCCGTGCTCGTCGGTGCCGGTGAGGAAGAAGACCTGCTTGCCATCAAGGCGCTGGAAGCGGGCGAGCGCGTCGGTGGCGATCAGCTCGTAGGCATGGCCGATATGCGGCTTGCCGTTCGGGTAGGATATCGCGGTCGTGATGTAGAATGTGTCGCGTGACATGAATGAACCGTCATGAAAGTCTGAATGTGAGTTGTGGGGGTGGATATCCTATCGGCATGGCGATTGCCATCCCGAGCGGGCCATCACATTCGCATCGCAGAATTCAGGCGGTCGATCATGATCAGAGCGTGCTGCTTCTTGTCGAGATTGTAGGTCTCGGTCTCAGATATAGCGTTCTGGGCTTCCTGCCAAGCTTCGGACAGGGCTTTGGCCCGCGCCAGATCGCCGGCGAGTGCCGCCTCGCTGGCGCGTGAGGACAACAGGTCAAGCGCGTGTCGGTTGAAGATGTCGAACTGGATCGCCTGGTCGCGGCCGGCAACCGCCTCGGCAAGCCGGTGGGCGCCGGCGACGTCGCCCTTCCTCGCCGCAACCAGGGCGTCGAGCGCGGCCGCGATCTCCAGCCCGCCATATTGGGTCAGAAGGATCGCGTTGCGGGCGCTGCCGCCTGCCCGCTCCGCAAGTGCCGCGCGCGCAGCCGGCTCCTCGGGTGGCGGCGGCTCGATGCCTTGCAGAACGGTCATCAACTCCTCGTCGCCGAGCGGCGTCAGCCGCACCATCTGGCAGCGCGACCGGATGGTCGGCAAAAGGCTGCCCGGCGCATGCACGATCAGGATGAACAGCGTGCGCGCCGGCGGCTCCTCCAGATTCTTCAGCAAGGCATTGGCGGCATTGGTGTTCATGTCGTCGGCCGGGTCGACGATAACGATGCGGTAGCTGCCGTCGTGCGAGGTCATCGACAGGAAGCGGCTGACCTTGCGGATCTCGTCCACGGTGACGACCGTCTTGAAGCTCTTGGTCTTGTCGTTGGCCGGCCGGGTCAGGTGCAGCACCGAAGGATGCGCCCCCGTGGCGATCTGGCGAAACAAGGATGAGGCCGGGTCAGGTTGGGCGATCGTCTCCGGCGCCCGCTCGAAGGCCGGATGCCTTAGGAGATGATGCGCAAGGTGAAAGGCCAGCGTCGCCTTGCCGATGCCGACCGGCCCGGCAAGGATCAATGCGTGCGGCAGCTTGCCGGCGCGATAGGCCGCCACGAGCATGGATGCCGCCTGATGGTGGCCGACAAGGCGAGCCGTCTCGGACGGTTCCGGCACGCCGTCCAGCGTGTCGTGCTGCTCGGGGGCGATGCGTTCGAAGATCATGCCGTCGCTGTCTGCCGCTTCTCGGCCGGCGTTATCGTCTCCAGCGCCGCGAAGACGGCGGCGGTGACGACATTCTCAACCGTCTCTGGGTCGGCGGAGGCGTCGACGACTATGCAACGCTCTGGCTCGGCCTCGGCGATGGCGAGAAAGGCCTCGCGCCGGCGGCGATGGATATCGAGCGTTTCCTTCTCGAAGCGGTCGGGGCCGTCATTGGCGCCGCGGCGGGCGGTGGCGCGCCGCAGGCCCTCGATGGGATCGATGTCGAAGATCAGCGTCATGTCGGGCACCATGCCGTTGATGGCGACCTCTTCCAGCGTCGCCATGAAGGCTGGATCGAGACCACCAGTGACGCCCTGGTAGACACGCGAGGAATCGATGAAGCGGTCGCAGAGCACGATCGACCCGCGCTCGACCGCCGGCCGGATGACCTGCTCGACATGGTCGGAACGGGCGGCGGCGAACAGCAGCGCCTCCATCTTGGGGCCGAAGGGCTCGGCGGCGCCGGAAAGCAGCACATGCCGCACCGCCTCGGCGCCCGGCGAGCCGCCGGGCTCGCGGGTGACGAGGACGTCATATTTCTTGGCGCGCATCCGCTTTGCCAGCCGCTCGATCTGCGTCGACTTGCCTGCCCCCTCGCCGCCTTCGAAGGTGATGAAAAATCCGCTCGTCACCGGAAAAAGCCTCTGCCCATGCTGGACGCTGTCATAGCCCTCGTCCGATAAAAGGTCTATGCGCTAACGCAGCCAGCCGACGGCCAGTTCCTTGGCGGCATCGAGCGCGCGCTGCGGCAGCGTGCCGACGCCGACCGTTTCGGCGGCGAAAAGCGGCGTCTCCTGGCTCAGCGTGTCGCCGATCCAGACGCGCAGCTTGCCCACCGGCTGCCCCTCCTCCACAGGCGCCGAGACCGGCCCGTCATAGACGATTCTTGCGGTCAGCTTGTCGCGGTTGGCGATCGGCAGGAAAATATCGATCGGTCCTTTCGCCTTGAGCGCCACGCCGGATTTGGCGCCGCCGAACACTTGGGCCTCGCCGACCACCTCGTCCTTGGCAAAGATCTCGGTCTTCTGGAATGAGCGGACGCCCCAGTCGAGCAGCTTGCGCGCCTCCTCGGAGCGTTCGCGATCACTCGCCAGCCCGCTCATCGCGACGATGACGCGGGTACCGTTGTGGCTGACCGAGCCGACAATGCCGAAGCCAGCCGCCTCGCTCATGCCGGCGACGAAGCCATCGGCCTCGATGCCCATGGCCAATAGCGGGTTTCGATTCTTCTGGGTGATCTTGTTCCAGGTGAAATCCGCCTGGCCGTAGTAGCGATAGAAATCGGGGTAGTCGCGCCAGATATGCAGCGCCAGCTGCGCAAGCTCCCGAACCGTCGTCTGCTGGCCGTCTGCCGGCAGGCCGGTGGCGTTCACGAAGGTCGATTTCTGCAGGCCGAGTTCGCGGGCGCGCTCGGTCATCTGCACGGCGAAATTGGCCTCCGAGCCGGCCATGCCCTCGGCCAGCACGATGCAGCCGTCATTGGCGGCCTGCACCGTCACGCCTTGGATCAGGTCCTCGGCGCGAACCGGCGATTTGAGCTTGGCGAACATGGTCGATGTGCCGGACGGCGCGCCGCCGGTGCGCCAGGCGTTCTCGCTGACCAGGAACGTGTCGTTGATCGTCATGCGGCCGGACTTGATGGCGTTGAAGACCACTTCCATCGTCATCAGCTTGGCCATCGAGGCCGGCGGGATGGGCTTGTCGGCATCCTTGGCGAACAGCACGGTGCCGGTGTCGGCATCGATCATGAAGGCTTGCGCCGCCTTGGTTTCGAAAAGCTGTGCGTTGGCCGGGATCAGGGAAAGCAGCAACAGGCAAAGCCCAGCGAGGGGCGGAAAAAGGCGAAACTGCATAAGGGCTCGACCCGTTAGCCGGTATTGGCAGGGGCAAAGCTATCAGGCTTTTTTCCGGCGGATCAACCGTGCGATCGAAATAGATCAGTCGCGCACGACAAGCGCGTCCGGCGCGCCGTGCGACCAGGCCGCCTTCAGCACGTCATCGACGCTGCCATGGCCGTCCGGATAGACGTTGAC
>NZ_RZOJ01000228.1:0-9767 GCF_003998845.1 Mesorhizobium sp. M4A.F.Ca.ET.022.05.2.1
GTAGAGGACCGGCGTGCCGTCCGGCACGCGGTTCATCATGTCCAGGGTGATGAACGGCTTCCACAGCCAGTAGCCGGCGCCGCGCGGCGCGGCCATGATCGATGGGTATTTTCGCGCCAGGTCGACCAGCACCGGGTGGTCCGGCGTATAAAGATGACTGTCGAGGCCGAAGCGGCGCGCGCTCTTCAGCAGCAGCTTGCCGGCCTGCGACAGGTTCGGCGTCGCATAGCTGACATGGACGGCGCGCATCAGCCCGCCTGTTCGGTCCTGGCGAAGCTCGCGCGATCGGCGAAGCGCGCATACCAGTCGCTGATGTCGGCAAATCGGGCAAGCAATTCACGCCCTTCTGCGACCTTGACGAAATAGCCGACGATCGGTGCCGCGTGCAGGTCGGCAAGGGTCAGTTGCGACCCCAGCAGCCACGGCCCGTCGGCCTTCAGCGCCGACAGTGTCCGCAGCACAGCTTCCGCTTGCGACAGGCCCTTGGCGATCAGGGCCTCGTCGGGCGGATTTTGCTCCAGCCGCTCGACGGCGATATCCCAGACCATGGCGCGGTAGCCATAGGCGTCGAGCAGGCCGGTGATCTGGTTCATCCTTGCCCGGCTGCGCGCGTCTTTTGGCTGCAGCGCCGGGCCGTCGAAGGCCTCGTCGGCATAGCGGGCGATCGCGCTCGCCTCGAACAGGCGAAAGCCGTCATGCTCGAAAGCCGGGATGCGGCCGAACGGATGATGTTCAAGATACCAGGCCGCAACACCTTCCGGGGCAAAGACATCGACGGGCACGAGGTCGTAGCCGATGCCTTTCTCTTCCAGCGCCAGCCGCGCGATGCGGACATAGACGCTGTAGTCGGCGCCGTACAGGATTGGCTTGCTCATCGTCAGCCCCTTGCTTCCGCTCGTGTTGCTGCCCAAAAAGCGAAGGCTCCTTTCGGAGCCTTCGGCATGTCGAAATTTGGGTTCTTACCCCATGGCCTTCTGTAGGTTCTCGTCGATCTTGTCGAGGAAACCGGTGGTCGACAGCCAGGGCTGGTCGGGGCCGATGAGCAGCGATAGGTCCTTGGTCATGAAGCCGGACTCCACCGTCTGGATGCAGACCTTTTCCAAGGTCTCGGCGAAGCGTTTCAGTTCGGCATTGTCGTCGAGCTTGGCGCGGTGCGCGAGACCGCGCGTCCAGGCGAAGATCGAGGCGATCGAGTTGGTCGAGGTCTCCTCGCCCTTCTGGTGCTGGCGGTAGTGGCGGGTGACGGTGCCGTGCGCGGCCTCCGCTTCCACGGTCTTGCCGTCTGGCGTCATCAGCACCGAGGTCATCAGGCCGAGCGAGCCGAAGCCTTGCGCCACCGTGTCCGACTGCACGTCGCCGTCGTAGTTCTTGCAGGCCCAGACATAGCCGCCCGACCATTTCAGGCTGGAGGCCACCATGTCGTCGATCAGCCGGTGCTCGTACCAGAGTTTCTTGGCCTTGAACTCGGCCTCGAATTCCTGCTCGTAGACTTCCTGGAAGATGTCCTTGAAGCGGCCGTCATAGGCCTTGAGGATGGTGTTCTTGGTCGAAAGATAGACCGGATAGTTGCGCAGCAGGCCGTAGTTCAGCGAGGCGCGGGCGAACTCGCGGATCGATTCGTCCAGATTGTACATGGCCATGGCGACGCCGGCGGCCGGCGCGTCGAACACGTCGTGCTCGATCACGGTGCCGTCCTCGCCGACGAACTTGATCGTCAGCTTGCCCTTGCCGGGATAGCGGAAGTCGGTGGCGCGGTACTGGTCGCCGAAAGCGTGGCGGCCGACGATGATCGGCTTGGTCCAGCCCGGCACCAGGCGCGGCACGTTCTTCATGATGATCGGTTCGCGGAAGATGGTGCCGCCGAGGATGTTGCGGATCGTGCCGTTCGGCGACTTCCACATCTTCTTCAGCTTGAATTCCTCGACGCGCTGCTCGTCGGGAGTGATCGTCGCGCATTTCACGCCGACGCCGTATTTCTTGATGGCGTTGGCCGAGTCGATCGTCACCTGGTCGTTGGTGGCGTCGCGGTGCTCGATGCCGAGATCGTAATAGTCGAGCTTGAGGTCGAGATAGGGGTGGATCAGCTTGTCCTTGATGAACTGCCAGATGATGCGGGTCATCTCGTCGCCGTCGAGTTCGACGACCGGGTTCGCCACCTTGATCTTCGCCATGGAAAGAATGCCTCGTTGCTGGGGATCGGAACGGCCTTGCCCGCATGGCTTTCGGCCGGGGATGCGCAGCGTATATCAAAGGCCTTTTGAGCGCGCAAACGCCGATCCGCCCGCGACTTCATGCCGTTCTTTGCCAAAGCTTCATTTTCACGGCCGAATATGGCAGGGGTCGCCGAAATGCCGCAAACAGCAGTTCATTGACGCCCATGCCAGCCAACGAAGATCCTAACGATACCCCCGCAGCAGGTCCGGCGATCATCCTGGTCGAGCCGCAGCTTGGCGAGAACATCGGCATGGTCGCGCGCGCCATGGCCAATTTCGGTCTTGCCGAGCTCAGGCTGGTCAATCCTCGCGACGGCTGGCCGAGCGAGAAGGCGCGCGCCGCGGCAAGCCGCGCCGATCATGTCATCGATGCGGTGCGGGTCTTCGACGATCTCGCCTCGGCGATCGCCGATCTCAATTTCGTCTTCGCCACGACGGCGCGCGAGCGCGACGGCTTCAAGGCCGTGCGCGGACCGGTCGAGGCGGGCAGGGCGCTGAGGACGCGGCAGCGTGCCGGGCAGCGCACCGGCATTCTGTTCGGCCGCGAACGCTTCGGCCTCTACAATGAGGAAGTCGGGCTCGCCGACGAGATCGTCACCTTTCCGGTCGATCCTGGCTTTTCGTCGCTCAACATCGCCCAGGCGGTGCTGTTGATGTCCTATGAATGGATGAAGTCGGGGCTGGATGACGAGACCCAAACCAACTTCTCCGGACCGGAACTCGTGCCGGCGACCAAGGAACAGTTGCAGAGCCTGTTCACCTATCTTGAAGGCGCGCTGGAGGCGCGCGGATATTTCCGCCCGGAAGGGAAGAAACCGAAGATGGTCGACAATCTGCGTGCCGTGCTGACGCGCGCCGGTTTCGCCGAGCCGGAACTGAAGGTGCTAAGGGGCATCATCTCGTCGCTGGACAGATTTTCGCCGGCGATGCCGCGCGGCGACGGTTCCCCCGGCGACGATCCGAGACGGCTGCCCGCCGCTGCCGCGCGCGCCCGCAAGGCGGAAGCGGGCCAGGCGCACAGCACCAATGGCGACGACAATGACGCGCCGCTGGGCGGCAAGGGCACCGACAATGACTGACCGGCCGATCCTGATGTTCGATTCCGGTGTTGGCGGCCTCACGGTGCTGCGCGAGGCGCGCGTGCTGATGCCCGACCGGCGCTTCGTCTATGTCGCCGACGACGCGGCCTTTCCCTTCGGCGCCTGGGAGGAGCCGGCGCTGCGCACGCACATACTCGATCTCTTCGCCAGGCTGCTCGACCGGTTTTCGCCGGCGATCTCGGTTATCGCCTGCAACACCGCATCGACGCTGGTGATCGAAGCGCTGCGCAACAGGTTCCCCGGTCACCCCTTCATCGGCACGGTGCCGGCGGTCAAGCCGGCGGCGGAGCGCACCCGCTCCGGCCTGGTCTCGGTGCTGGCGACGCCGGGCACGGTGAAGCGGCAGTACACGCGCGACCTGATCAGCAAATGGGCGCAGAAATGCCACGTCCGCCTCGTCGGCAGCAACAATCTGGCGGGGCTGGCCGAAGTCTACATGCGCGAGGGCTTTGTCGACGAGGAGGCTGTACGCAGCGAGATCGCGCCCTGCTTCCTCGAACGCGACGGACAGCGCACCGACATCGTCGTGCTTGCCTGCACGCACTATCCGTTCCTGGTCAACCGCATGCGCAAGACCGCGCCCTGGCCGGTGGACTGGATCGATCCGGCCGAAGCCATAGCCCGCCGCGCCATGTCCTTGCTCCCGCCGGTCAACGGATCCTCGCAAGGCGAGCCCGACATTGCCGTCTTCACCTCCGGCAAGTCTGATTTCGCCATCGGCCGGCTGATGCAGGGTTTTGGTCTGACGATCCCTTGACGGCAGGAACATCGGCTGGGCGGCTGCGTTCCCTCCCATAGTCAATTGGGAGAAACGACCATGCCTGCCACATCGAAAGCTCAGCAAAAGGCCGCTGGCGCGGCGCTGTCGGCAAAACGCGGCGACACCAAGAAGAGCGAGCTCAAGGGCGCCTCGAAGGGAATGTACGAATCGATGAGCGAAAAGCAGCTCGAGGAATTCGCCGAGACCAGGCGCAAGGGCTTGCCCGAGAAGAAATCCAAGAGCTGATCTCGCTGCACTTGGGGAAGAAAAGCAAGAACCCGCCTGCGGGGCCGCGGGCTCTCGGTGATTGGTCCGCAGTGCCACGCACAAGCTTGACACCGCCTAAATCTCCGTTTAATCAGCGCGCCAACACCGGGCCGCAATGCCCGGTGGTTTTCTTTATGCGCAAGGCAGACGGAAGTTCGATTGTTTCTCCCCCGGCCTTGTTAACTGACGTGTCCCGTGGGTTTTCCGTCGCGTTGCGTGGAAAACCCTGTCAGGTCTCGAAAACGGAGGCCAGAGGAGGGCGCGTTTCCTTCACTCGGAGCATGAGGTTCCGGGTGTATTGTTTTGAAAGGGAATGCGATGAGCAAGCGCGAATCCGCGAAATACAAGATCGACCGCCGTCTCGGCGAAAACATCTGGGGCCGCCCGAAGTCCCCGGTCAACAAGCGTGAATACGGCCCCGGCCAGCACGGCCAGCGCCGCAAGGGCAAGCTTTCCGACTTCGGTCTGCAGCTGCGCGCCAAGCAGAAGCTGAAGGGCCACTATGGCGACGTTTCGGAAAAGCAGTTCCGCAAGGTCTATGAAGAGGCGGACCGCCGCAAGGGCGACACCTCGGAGAACCTGATCGGCCTGCTCGAGTCGCGTCTCGACGCGGTCGTCTACCGCGCCAAGTTCGTGCCGACCATTTTCGCCGCCCGCCAGTTCGTCAATCACGGCCACGTCAACGTCAACGGCAAGCGCGTCAACATCGGCTCGTATCGCTGCAAGCCGGGCGACGTCGTCGAGGTGCGCGAGAAGTCGAAGCAGCTCGTCATCGTGCTGGAATCGGTCGCTCTCGCCGAGCGCGATGTGCCTGACTATATCGAAGCCGACCACAACAAGATGACCGCCACCTTCGCGCGCATCCCCGGCCTGTCGGATGTTCCGTTCGCCGTGCAGATGGAGCCGAACCTGGTCGTCGAATTCTATTCGCGCTGATCGGTTGCTTCAGCAATCCATCGAAAGGCCGCCCATTGGGCGGCCTTTTTGTTTGCCGAACCGCCATGCCGGCGCCGCAGAAATCGATTTCGATTTCCGAGCCGATGCGCTAATCCGGGCGCCGACACCTGTCCCTGGGGCCGATGCGCCATGAATATGCTGCCAGACGTCAAATCCCTCGAGCCGGTCGGCGACGACACTGAGGGCGGCTTCCATCCGCTGTTCGCCGACGTGCCGTCGTCGGTCGAGTTCAACAAGCTGCGCAAGCGACTGCTGCGATTGACGCGCCAGGCGATCGAGGACTTCGCCATGGTGAAGCCCGGCGAACGCTGGCTGGTGGCGCTGTCCGGCGGCAAGGATTCCTACGGCCTGCTCGCCCTGCTCCTCGACCTAAAATGGCGCGGCCTGCTGCCGGTCGAACTGCTCGCCTGCAATCTCGACCAGGGCCAGCCGAACTTTCCCAAGCACGTCCTGCCCGACTACCTCAATGCCAACGGCATTGCGCATCGTATCGAATACCAGGACACTTATTCGGTGGTCACCGACAAGCTGCCCGAAGGCAGCACCTATTGCTCGCTCTGCTCGCGACTGCGGCGCGGCCACCTCTACCGCATCGCGCGCGAGGAGGGCTGCGCCGCTCTCGTACTGGGTCACCACCGCGAGGACATCCTCGAAACCTTCTTCATGAACCTGTTCCACGGCGGTCGCCTTGCCGCCATGCCGCCGAAACTCCTCAACGATGAGGGCGACGTCATGGTGCTGCGGCCGCTCGCCTATAACGCTGAGGCCGATCTCGAGAAATTCGCCGACGCGATGAAGTTCCCGATCATCCCCTGCGATCTCTGCGGCAGCCAGGAAGGCCTGCAGCGCAATGCCATGAAGGCGATGCTGGACGACATCGAAAGGCGCATGCCCGGCCGCAAGGACACGATGATCCGCGCCATGACGAATGTGCGGCCCTCGCATCTGCTCGACAGGAAGCTGTTCGACTTCGCCGCCCTCAACGACAGGTAAGACGATCCCTATGACAATTGACGATAGCGCCATCGACTGGCTTGCCGGTCTCCTCTCCGACGCGGCCACTGCCGAGATCATGCCGCGCTTTCGCCGGCTGGGCGAAGGCGACATCCGCCAGAAGACATCGGCCGCCGATCTGGTGACCGAGGCCGACGTCAATGCCGAGCGGGTGATCACGGCAAGGCTGCGCGAGCGCTATCCCTCGGCCATGATCGTTGGCGAGGAGGCCTGCTCCGACAATCCGGCGCTGCTCGGCGGTCTCGGCGATGCCGAGCTCGCCTTTGTCATCGATCCGGTCGACGGCACCTTCAACTTCGCCTCCGGCGTGCCGCTGTTCGGCGTCATGCTGGGCGTTGTCGTCAAGGGCGAGACCGTCGCCGGCATCATCCACGACCCCGTCGGCAAGGACTGGCTGATCGGCGCCAAAGGCGCAGGCAGCCACATCCGCCACGCCGATGGCGCGCTGGAGAAGGTGCGCGTCGCGGCGGCCGTGCCGATCTCGCAAATGACGGGCGCCGTCTCCTGGCAATACCTGCCGGAACCCGAGCGCTCGCGGCTCGCCCGCAACCAGACCAAGGCGCTGTCGCAGTTCGGCTATCGCTGCGCGGCGCACGAATACCGGCTGCTCGCCAGCGGCCACGCGCATTTCGTCGTCTACAACAAGCTGATGCCGTGGGATCATCTGGCCGGCGTGCTGATCCATCAGGAAGCCGGCGGCTATGCGGCGCGGATCGACGGCAGCGCCTATCTGCCCTCGCATGTCGACGGCGGCATCCTGGTCGCCCCCGACAAGGACAGCTGGCAGGAGCTGCGCCGCGAACTCTGGGCCGACTAAGACCTTAGGCTGGGCTCACACCGGCGGGTTATGCGGCTGGAACAGCCTGCCGCGCTCGGCAATCAGGATCATCAGCAGCGCCGCGACCGACACGCTGCAGAAGCCGGCGGCGAGCGGCGTCACCGTGCCGTTGTAGGCCTGGCCGATCGCCGCTCCGATCAGGGCGCCGAGAAAGGTCTGCATGAAGCCCAGGATGGACGCAGCAGTCCCGGCGAGTTCGCCGAGCGGCTCCATGGCGAGCGCGTTGAAATTCGCGCCCAGGCCACCGAACGGCACCATGGCGCCGGCAAATAAGGTGATGAAGAGCCAGAGCGGCATGGTCATTTCGAGCGAGACGACCAGCCAGGCAAGACTGATGCAGAGGAACACAAGCAGCGCATCTTGCGACAGTCGACGCATGCCGACCTGTCCGACCAGCCGCGAGTTGAGGTAATTCGAGAAAGCGAGCGCTGCGGCGACGCCGGCGAAGATCAGCGGGAACAGCTCGCCGACATGGAAGATGTCGACATAGATCTGCTGCGCGGAACTGATGAAGCCGAACATGGCGGCGAAGATGAAGGTGCTGGCGAAGGCATAGCACAGCGTGAGACGGTTGGTGAGCACGATGCGGAAACCATCGACGACCGCGCTGACCGTCAGTGGCCGGCGATATTCCGGATGCAGCGTCTCGGGCAGGCGCAGCACCGCCCACGCCGATATGATCAACGCCCCGACGGCCATGGTCACGAAGATCCAGTGCCAGCTTGCAAACAACATGACGAACTGGCCAATGCCAGGCGCGACGACCGGGATCGCCATGAACACCATGAAGATCAGGGACATCACTTCGGCCATGCGCCGCCCCTCGAACGTATCGCGCACGATCGAGACGGCGATGACGCGGGTCGCGGCGGCGCCGAAGCCTTGTATGAGGCGGCAGGTGAGCAACAAGGCGAAACTCGGCGCGACGGCGGCTGCAGCCGCGGCGGCGACATAGACGATCAGGCCGAAGACCAGCGGCGCGCGACGCCCGAATCGATCCGAGATCGGCCCGAAGAAAAGCTGCCCGCCGCCGAAGCCGAGCATATAGGCGGTGATGACATACTGGCGGTGGTTCTCGCTCATCACGCCGAGCGAGGCGCCGATCTGCTGCAGCGCCGGCAGCATGATGTCGATGGCGAGCGAGTTGAGCGCCATCAGCGCCGCGCAGAGCGCGATGAATTCCCAGCGCGGAATGGGCAAGTTGCTTGCCGATTGCTGCGCCACTGCCTGCTTGTCCACGGCAAAATCCGATTTTTCAAAACGAACGTGCGCCGGTTGACCGGCGCATCCATCCGTCTCGTTCCCGAGTATCGGGAACCAAATGCCGAGGTGGGGGCAGCCCCGGAAGGCAGCGCCGCCGGTCAGGTGCCGGCAGGCGCGTTCAGTCAGGCGGCGCCTTTGACGCTGACGCCCTTTTCGACGAGGAACGTTTGCAGTTCGCCCGCCTGGAACATCTCGCGCACGATGTCGCAACCGCCGACGAACTCGCCCTTGACATAGAGCTGCGGGATAGTCGGCCAGTTGGAATAATCCTTGATGCCCTGGCGCAGCTCGGCCGACGTCAGCACGTTCACGCCTTTGTAGTCGGCCCCGATATAGTCGAGGATCTGAACCACCTGGCCGGAGAAGCCGCACTGCGGAAAGCCGGGCGTGCCCTTCATGAAGAGCACCACGTCGTTGCTCTTCACTTCGCTGTCGATGTAGTCGTTGATACCGCTCATGGATAATCCTTTCACGCCTGTGGGAGTCAGGCTCGAAACATAACCATCAAATAAACCCATAGGTTGACCGAAACAAGGTATTTGCCTTGCTGACGCCGAAATGGCGCAAAAGATGGCCTGACGCTGCACCAAGTCCCCTAGGCTGCCAATCCTCCCGGAGCGTAATGAAAAAGCGCTATCTCGCGACGATCCTGATCGGCGTCCTGCTCGTCGCCCTGGCCGCGGCCCTTTGGCTGAGGCCGCGGGAACGCCCGCCGCTCGTCATCGGCGGACTGCCCGCTCCGTGCCGGGATTTGAGCTTCGAGGCGGTCCCCTATGTCGTCTGCGAGATCGATCTCAACTCTTATGACGTCGACCTCTTTCATGCCGGCGCTGACGGCAAACCCTACGGGTCGCTGGAGGTGTTCGACAAGGCGATGAAGGGGCTGGGGCGGCCGGTCCTGCTTGCCATGAATGGCGGCATGTACCACGAGGACCTGACGCCGGTCGGGCTGCTTGTCGAGGATGGCAGGGAAAGAGCGCCGCTCAACCTTGCCGACGCCGAGGGCAATTTCTTCCTGAAGCCGAACGGCGTGTTCCTGATCGGCAGGGACGGCAAGGCCGCGGTCATGGAAAGCAGCGCCTATGCCGGCGCCAAGCCCGATTCCGTCTTCGCCACGCAGTCGGGCCCGATGCTGGTGATCGACGGCGCGCTGCATCCGCGCTTCGACCAGAATGGAACCTCGCGCTATGTCCGCAACGGGGTTGGCGTGCGCGATGGCGATACCGTCGTGCTGGCGATCTCGCGGTCGGAAGTCAGCCTTGGCAGCTTCGCGCGGCTGTTCCGCGACGCGTTGTCCTGTCCCAATGCGCTGTTCCTCGATGGCGTGGTCTCGGCGCTGTCGGACGGCGACAGGA
>NZ_RZOJ01000229.1:0-9757 GCF_003998845.1 Mesorhizobium sp. M4A.F.Ca.ET.022.05.2.1
GTTTCCGACCAGAAGACGATGCCGACCCTGAGCTTTGGCCTGCGGCGCTTCAGCCGCCGCACCAGAAAGCGCGCATGCTTGACGGAATCCCGGTTGAGGAAGCCGATGACGACCGTGTCGATCCCGTCGAGTTCGAGATGGCGCACACCGCCGGGCTCGATATCGGTGAAGCCCGCCTTCGTCACCGCGGCGCCCTGCACTTCCAGCACCTGCGCCAGCATGGCGGCCGCCGCATCGTCGAGTTCGTCGCGCCCGCCAGCGCATAGAACCGCAATGCCGGTTCCATCCGGCAGGTTCACCTCTTCAACCTCCTCGGCTTCCTTGTCCTCGCCAGGCCTGCGCTCGGACGCCTTGCGTTCGCCGGCCTTATCGTCGCCCGAGCCGGCGGCTTCCGGCTCGACCTCTTCCTCTTCGGCTTCCTGCTGGGCACTGTCGTCGAGGTTCGCCACCAGGGCCTCGGCGCTGCCGGCCACCAGGCGCCGCTGCTCATCGTCGAGGACGCCGCGCATGCGGTCGTGCTCGCCGAGCAACAAAGCAGGGATAGCCACCTTGTCGTAGAACTCGAACAGATATTTGTCTTCCAGGTATTCCTCGGCGTGGTCGGTCGCCTCGTCGGGGTCGCCGGCCAGGAGCCGCTGGTAAAGCCGGGCATGGGGCTCCAGCACCGGCTCGTTGCCGAACAGCACGTCGAGGAACTCGAATTGCGGCACATGGCGGCCGAGCACGACCAGGCAGACGGTGAGCGGCGTCGACAGGACCAGGCCAAGGGGGCCCCAGAGCCAGGTCCAGAAGATCGCCGCGACGATGATGGCGAGTGGCGACAGGCCGGTGCGCGAGCCGTAGAGCCAGGGTTCGATCACATTGCCGGTGATCAGCTCCATCACGATGAACAGGGCCGCCGTCCACAAGAGCAGCGCCCAGCCGGGTGCCACGGCCAGCGCCAGGAACAGCGGCAACAGCGCGCCGATAATCGGGCCGATATAGGGGACGAAGCGCAGCGCCAACGCGAGCATCCCCCACAACAGCGCATTGGGGATGCCCAGCACCCAAAGTCCGATGGTGATCGGCACGGCGTAGACGATGTTGACCACCAACTGCATCAAAAGATACTGGCCAACCCGCTTGCCGGCATCCTGCAGCGCCTGCGTGGTGCGGTGAAGATCGCCATAGCCGACCAGGCGGATGAAGCGGTCGCGCAGATCCTCGCGCTCCATCAGCATGAATATGACCACGACGATGACCAGGCCGGCCGAGGCGAGCGGGCTGAGCAGCGGCGCGATCAGGTTCTGCAGCACCTGTAGCGGCTTTTCATGCGCGACGATCTCGACCGGGATCGGATCGCGCTTCGGCGTCTCGGCCGCCGATGGCAGTTGCGGCTCCTGGCGCTCGATCTCCTGGCCGACGCGCTCGATCACCCCGCTCAGCCTGGCGATGATGCCGCCGCCGAGGCCGCTTTCCTTCAGCGCGCGGATCTTGGTCAGGATATTGATCTGATAGACGGGGATGTTCTGGGCGAGATCGCTGACCTGCGTGGCGACGACGAAGGAGAACAGGGCAAGGGCGGCGAAGGCGCCGAGCACGCTGGCGACGACGGCGGGCAGGCGGGGAACCCCTGCGCGCTTGAGCGAGGCGACGACCGGCGCGATGGCGAAAGTGAGCAGCAGCGCGACGGCGATCGGCAGGAAAACCTCGCGACCGAAATAGAGCGCCGCGACCGTCGTCACCACGGTGGCGACCGTCGGCAGCACCGTGCGCGGATGGCCCCGCGATGCAGCAAGCAGACTTGCCAGTCCCGGCTCCGACGCTCGCATGCCGTTCCGACGATTCACCTGATGCCTCCGCCCTGCCAATGGCCATGATCGGCCATATTTAGCCGGCAGGCAACGCGCTCGCCCACCGCCCGGTTCCGATGGGCGGCGGCAAAGCCGCCGATCTCCTCGCTTGTGGGGGAGATCAGCAGCTTTTGCGCTCTGTCACTTAACCGGGATCATCAGATGGGCGTAGGGCGTGCCCGGCCACATCACATAGGGCTTCGAAGTGTCAGGCTTGGGGTCGGAAGGATAGCCCTTCATGACGTCCATGGCATTGACGATCATCACATGCGGGCCGGTCTCTATCCAATTGTTGCCTTCAGTGGGCGCAGTCGCATAGGGGTCGGTGTTGCTGCCGTCGGTGCCACCGGACAGCATGTACATGAAGCCGACCTTGCCCTTGGGCGGATCCTTCTTCTCGACCCACGCCATCGCCCATTCCATCGCGTTTGCATCGCCGCACATCGGGTCCGGGCCGGGCGAAGCCGGGTTGTCCGGCATGCACCAGAAGCCGTTCTTGCCCTCGCGCACCGTGCGCATGGTGCCCTTGTCATCCATGGCGTAGATTGCGGCACCGCTCGCCACGGCGGCGGGCGCGGCGGACTCGGCGCTCTTGATCAGCGCAGCATCGTCGGCGGCTGCGCCTTGCATCGCAATCAAACTGCTCGCTGCCAATAGCGCAGCGACCGTCAGAAGCCGTTTCATGGCCGTTCTCCGGTTCGAGTTGATCTGTTGTGCATGATGTCGGACGCACGGCGCTCCCAGCGCCGTTTGTCGGTGATCAAATGCTAGCAGATCGCACGTTTCCGGACAACGATACTTTAGCGCTCCCTAACATTCGGTGAGTTGGGTCGTGGGTCCCGGCGCCGGCCCAGGCGGTGCTTTCGCGTGCCCGCCGGCGCGGCCGCCTCAGCCCACCCTGACGACAAAATGCTTGGTCACCGGCTCGATGATCTTCCAGGTTCCCTTGAAGTCGGCTTCGATCACGAAGGCATCGCCCGGCCCGACCTCGACCGGGGTTCCGCCGTCGGGCGTGATGATGATGCGGCCGGCGATCATGTGCACGAACTCGTAGTCGGTGTAGGTGGCATGGTAGGTGCCGGGCGACGCCCGCCAGGTGCCCGAAATCACCTTGCCATCGGCGGTGGTGTGTTGCACGGCGGTCTGCATGGTCGGCCTGCCCTCGACCACGACCCAGCCCGGCAGGTCGCCGGCCTCTGCATGCTCGATGGCGCCGAATTTGAGGATGGTGGTGTCGGTCATGTTGAGCTCCCATTTCGGCCGATATTGGCTGAGCGCGAATAGCCGATGCGCGAGGCACGGGCAACGCGAAGGCCGACCGCGAATGTCGGAGACTGGCGAAAGCGCCCTTGCCTTCTCCCCCTGTGGGAGAAGGTGGATCAGCGCGCAGCGCCGAGACGGATGAAGGGTGTTCCCAGCTTGGCGCAGCTTACCCACTCACCCGGATTGCCAACCGATTTTTGAAGAAAAAATCGGGGCAATCCGACCTCTCCAACAAGGGCGAGGTAAGAGGCGCCCCTCCCCTTATGTTGCACTGCGTTAAATATGTTGCATTGCGATATCGGCGCTCAGGGGCGAGTCTGTTCCTGGGTGGGCTGCCAACGACCAGTACGAGGCGTCGTCTTGACAGCACAGTTCCCGGCCTCGGCTTCGTTCCGGCCCGACATAGAAGGCCTGCGCGCGCTGGCGGTGGCTGGCGTCATCGCCTTCCATTTCGGGCTCACGGCGCTCCCCGGCGGCTTCACCGGCGTCGACATCTTCTTCGTCATCTCGGGCTATCTGATCACCCGCCATCTCGTGAACGAGATCGGCGAGACCGGCCGGCTCGACCTCTGGCGCTTCTATGCGCGGCGCGCGCGCCGGCTGCTTCCGGCCGCGCTGTTCGTCATCCTTGCCACGCTGGTCGCCGGCGCCGTCATCCTGTCGCCGGAGGAGCAGTCGCTCTATTCCAAGGGCGCCATGTTCGCCTCGGCCTACATGATCAATCTGTGGCTTATCCGCTGGTCGTTCGACTATTTCGCCGCCGACGCCGCCAACAACCCGTTCATCCATTTCTGGTCGCTGTCGGTCGAGGAGCAGTTCTACCTCGCCTGGCCGGCGCTGCTGATGCTTGCGGCATGGTTGAGGCCGGGCAAGCGGGCGGTGATCCTAGTCATCGGGCTTGCCGGCCTTGTCTCCTTCGCCGTCTGTGCCTGGCTGACCACGGTAGCCCAACCCTGGGCCTTCTATTTCTCGCCGTTGCGCGCCTGGGAGTTCGCCGCCGGCGGGCTGGCAACGCTCGTGCCGGCGGCGGCCTTGCGGCAGCGCCGCGGCCTGAGCGCCGCCATGGCCTGGGCGGGCCTGGCGCTGATCGCCATCGCCTATCTTTGCTTCAGCGAGGACGCCCCCTTCCCCGGCCTGCCGGCTTTGGTGCCGGTGGCCGGCACTGTCCTCATGCTGCTGGCGGGAGCGGCCGGCGCCAGGAACGGCCTCAGTGCCGTCCTGGCGCTGCCGCCCTTGCAATGGGTCGGCAAGCTTTCCTATTCGCTCTATCTCTGGCACTGGCCGGTCATCGTCTATGCCGGCATGCTTACCGCCGAGCTCTCCACCGTGCAGCGCCTCTTCTGCCTGGCGCTGACGCTGGCGCTGTCGGCCTTCACCTACCTGTTCATCGAGAACCCGATACGCCGCAATGGCTGGCTTATGGCCAATGCGGCGCGGGCGCTGGTGCCGGCCGTCCTCCTGACCGGCACCGGCGTCGTCGCCGCCTACGCGAATGCGCGACTGGCCGTGCACGACCTCGACCCCGAGCAGCGCGTCATCGCCGAAAGTGCGGCACGCCCCTCCACCGCGCGCGCCAAGGGCGGCTGCGTGCTCGATTTCGAGACCGTCAAGCCCAAGCCCTGCGTGTTCGGCGCCAAGGATGCCGAGGGTTCGGTCGTGCTGTTCGGCGACTCGCATGCCGATCATTGGTCGACGCCGCTGATCGAGGCGGCAAGCAGGAACAACTACCGCGTCGTGACCTATCTCAAATCCTCCTGCCGTGCCTCACGGGTCACGACCTGGAACTGGCGGCTGAAGCGCGACTACACCGAATGCGACCGGTGGCGGGAGCAATCGGTCAAGGACATCATCGCGCTGCATCCGCGCATGGTGGTGATCTCGGAATTCTCGATCGGCAACGTGATGAAGGAATCGCCCGAGGAACTGAGGCACGCCGATTGGAACCAGGAATGGAGGGCCGGCCTGCACTGGACGCTCGCGGCATTCAGCCGGGCCGGGATCAAGGTCGCGGTGATCAGGGACGTGCCCTACAATGGAAACTATGTCGACAAATGCGTGGCGCGGGCGCTCTGGCGCGGGCAGCCACCTGAGGTCTGCGATACGCCGAGGATCACGGCGGCGAACGACGATATCGCCGCGGCGGAGCGCGACGTCGTGCGCAGCGTGCCCGGCGCCACCTATGTCGACCTGACCAGCCAGTTCTGCGACCAGACCACCTGCCACGTCTTCATCAACGGCAAGCTCGCCTACCGCGACCGCCATCATCTGGCGACCCCCTTCGCGGAATCGCTGGAGCCTGTGGTGGAAAAGACAGTGCTGCGGCAGGTGCGCAGTTAGGGGCGAGAGCCGTACCTATTGCGGTCTTTCAGCTGCGAGCGGCGTTTGCCGGAGCTGCGTCAGGATCGGAAAGCGCGTGCCAGCTGTGCGCACCGCATCAGACGGTTTCGAGCCGGCTGAACCGGACCGGAATGAGTTTGCGGGTCTTGATCTGCCCTGCCGCGGCCTTGTCGATAACAGTCAGAAACTGAACGTCTTCGGCCACCAGTGGCAGAACCAGACGTCCCCCTGGCTTGAGCTGGTCGAGCAGAGCCGGCGGCGTCCGTTCGGCCGCCACGCTCACCAGGATCTTGTCGAACGGAGCGTGCTCGGGCCAGCCGCGAGACCCGTCCCCGACACGGATGGCGACGTTGGAGAAGCCAAGGCCCCGCAGCAGATCCTCGGCCTGGCTGGCGAATTCCTCGATGATCTCGACGCTCCAGACCTGTCCGGCGAGTTCCGCGAGAATCGCGGTCTGATAACCCAGTCCGGTCCCGATCTCGAGCACTGACTCGTGGCGTCGGGGAGCAAGGAGATCGGTCATCAGAGCGACCATGAAGGGCTGAGAGATGGTCTTGTCGAAGCCGATCGGCAGCGGCATGTCCTGGTAAGCATAAGGCGCGACCGAGGCCGGCACGAAGAGATGTCGCGGCACCCGCAGCATCGATGCCATCACCCGCTCTTCGAACGTTGCCTTGCCGAGTTCGTCGCTTGTAAGGTCGGCGAGGATCGCAATCATCTCGACCATGTGCCTGCGTAGGATCGCAAGGTGCTCTTCGTTCATCGGTTTCATCACGGTGGAGCTTTCCTCGACCAGTCTGCTGCCAGATCGTTTTATACCCTGTTCGTCCTGTCACGGTCACGCCCGCCATTGGCGGGGCCCGACGGCGCGAAGCGGTCATGCGCGAACGTCGCCCTTTGGAGCTCGGCGCAGCAAGCCGATGCGCGTCCCGTTCCGCCGGCAAACGCTGGAACAGATCGAGCGGTTCCGGGAAAATGACGGATGCATGCCGCCAGGCGGCAACGAATGACGCGGCCGGGCGTTTGGGCGGTGTCGAGAAGCTGGAGCCAAGCTGGCCGGAAAGCGGCTCTTTGGGGCCGGTGGACCTCGAGATTTCCGTTTCTCGGCCGCACAGGCGATTGGATCGCCAGGGAGAAGGACATGGCTGCGGGTCACACCAAATCAGACGGGCCGGACCTGGCTCAGGGCATCGCGTTCTCCGACCTTGCCGATGGCGGCAAGCTGGTCGGCCACTGCGGCGATGAAGAAGTGCTGCTGGTGCGCCGCGGCGCCGAGGTCTTTGCCGTCGCGGCGTCCTGCACACATTACGGTGGGCCGCTCGTCGACGGTCTTGTGGTGGAGGATACCGTGCGGTGTCCCTGGCATCACGCATGCTTCGATTTGCGCACCGGCGAGGCCTTGCGCGCGCCAGCCCTCAGTCCGCTGGCCTGCTGGTCGGTGGAACTGCGCGATAACAGGATCTTCGTGGGCGAGAAGCACAAACGGACGGCAGCGAAGCCGCGCGATGGAGGCTCCGACCCGGCGAAGATCGTCATTGTCGGCGGCGGCGCGGCCGGATTCGCGGCGGCCGAAACACTGCGGCGCGAACGCTATCAAGGCAGCATCGTCATGCTCAGCAACGACGAAGCGCCGCCGGTAGATCGGCCCAATCTTTCCAAGGACTACCTCGCCGGCAAGGCGCCGGAAAGCTGGATTCCGCTGCGCGGCGAGAGCTTCTACGCAAAGAACGATATCGACCTGCGTCTCAAAGCGGACGTTGCCGGCATCGACGTGCGTTCCGGCGAGGTCGTGCTCGCCGACGGCGCCCGGGTCCGCTACGACCGGCTGCTGCTTGCGACCGGGGCCGAACCGGTGCGCCTCACCATTCCCGGCGCCGACCAGCCGCACGTCCACACGCTGCGCTCGTTCGCAGACAGCAGGGCCATCATCGAGCGGGCCACGGGTGCGCGCCGCGCCGTGGTGCTTGGCGCCAGCTTCATTGGCCTGGAAGTTGCCGCGTCCCTGCGCACACGCGATATCGACGTCCATGTCGTGGCGCCGGAAGAACGGCCCCTGGAGCGGGTGCTCGGTCCGCAACTGGGCGACTTCATCCGTGCCCTCCATGAGGAGCATGGCGTTGTGTTCCATCTCGAGGACAGCGCCAGCAGCATCGATGGCGGCAAGGTGACGCTTACCAGCGGCAAGACGCTGACGGCCGACCTGGTCGTCGCAGGTATCGGCGTGCGACCGCGGACCGGGCTTGCCGAACAGGCAGGGCTTATCCTTGACCGCGGTGTCGTCGTAAACGCCTTTCTGGAGACGAGCGCGCCTGGCGTATTCGCCGCCGGCGACATTGCGCGATGGCCAGACCCCCGCAGCGGCGAGACCATCCGGATCGAGCATTGGGTGGTTGCCGAGCGGCAGGGGCGAACCGCGGCGCTCAACATGCTCGGCCGGCGCGAGAAATTCGAAGCGGTGCCGTTCTTCTGGAGCCAGCATTACGATGTTCCCATCAACTATGTCGGCCATGCCGAAAAGTGGGACGAGATCGCGGTCGATGGCGACATCGGTGCCAGGGACTGCCTGCTGCGCTTCAAGCGCGACGGCCGCACGCTGGCCGTCGCCTCGATCTTCCGCGACACCGCGAGCCTGGAGGCCGAGGTGGAAATGGAGCGGGAGATGACTGCCGTGAAATCGTAGGCGGCACCCCGCGATGGCTTGCGAGGCACCCTGAGCACCATCAATGCTCGCCAGCCTCAAGCAGGGAATGGCTGTGGCCAACAAAAGCGAGTGTCGTAGATAGGCTTGGATCTATTCGAGAGCCTTCATCAAGGCTTGGGAGTTCTGGCGTGCAGCCTCCCAACCCAGCGCCTGCCGGGCGAACTTCGCACCAAGGCGTATCAGACCGGAACTATTTTTATCGGAACAGCACCGCGTCTCAGGGGTTTTATTAGATCAGCATTGAAAAGGAGGTAGTCATGAAAAAGCTCCTGCTCGCCTCCGTCATCGCGATTGCGTCGGCGGCGGCTATGATCAGCCCGGCCAGTGCCGACAGCCTGCGCCTCGGTATCGGCATCGGCCCGGCCTATGACGATGACTATTATGGCGCCTATCGCCCCTATTACGGCGACCCTTACTATCGTCCGCACTACCGCTACAATGTCTACGACGATGGCTACAGGCCGCGCTACTACATGCGCCACCACCGTCATTGCTGGACCGAGTACCGTAAGCACTGGCGCCACCACCACCGCGTGATCGAGAAGATCCGCATCTGCGAACGGCGGTGGTAAGCGTTGATACCGCCTCCCCTTCTCCCCTTGCGGGAGAAGGGCGTCGCGCTTGCAAATCCCCGCCCACATGGCATCTGATCTCCACCCCGCGACGAACTGCTCAGGCGGCCTGCGCGTCCTTTCTGGTTCCATCCTTCGCCGTGACCGACATCCTCTCATCGGCACGCTGAAGCGCGGCGGAACCCGCTTGCCGCTCGGCATCCTGTCTGCGGTGGGCACGAGCAACATTGACGCCCCTTGCCGCTACCGCGCGGCAATCTCTTCCTCATGGGGCCAGATCCACACCGACGAATATTAGCGATTGGGAACATAGGTCTCCTGCGGTGCGTTTAGCCGATGATCACCCTTCAGGAGGAGGTTGCCATGAAAAAACTGCTACTTGCTTCAGTGATCGCCGTTGCCACCGCGGCAGCCACGGTCGCGCCGGCGGATGCGCGCGGATTGGGATTTTTCGGTCCCGCTTTCGGTCCGTTCGGCGGCCCGTTCTACGGCGGCCCGTTCGGTGGACCTTTCTATGGTGGACCCTTCGGCGGACCGTTCTATGGCGGCGGACCGTTTTACGACTATGGCGGCCGCTATTACGGCCCGCGCTATTACCGTGACTATTATCCCGGTTACGTGGTCCGCTATCCGCACCGCTACCATTACCGGCACCATTACCGCCATTGCCGCGTGAAGTGGGTGAGGCACTGGCACCATCACCGCCGGGTGCTGGAACGCGTGCGGATTTGCCGTTACTGACGAGGCGGGCAGCTTCGTCATCCCGGCAGGGAGCGAGGCTCTCTCGTCAACCTCGGGCTTGACCCGAGGGTCGATGCCGCCAGTCGTACAATGCGGCGGATCAGAATTCCGCTTCGCCGCAACGCTCACAAGTCACGGCATGGATCTCAGGGTCTGGGCGCGTCGCTTCGCTCCTTGCTTCGCCCTGGATGACGACCGCGAAGCTTGTGCGCGCCACCTCCTCCGCCTTGCAAATCCCTGCCAAAATGCCATCTAGAAAGCCGGCACTCAGGAGACAAACGCGTGACGCAGCGAAGCGGCAGCGCCCAGAC
>NZ_RZOJ01000022.1:0-33302 GCF_003998845.1 Mesorhizobium sp. M4A.F.Ca.ET.022.05.2.1
GTCTGCAAGCACGTGTTCAAGTAGGGAGGTGTGCGCCTTGAGCGCCTTTTGCAACCTGTCTCCGGCCTGCCGTTCGGCTTCCAGCCGCTGCTCCCTCTCGATCGCGATGGCGCCGAGATGGACGATCATACCCAGAAACGCCAAATCCTCTTCCGGGACCTCCATGATATCCCGCGACACAACGCTCAGCACCATTGGCCGGCCCTCGAAGTCGCTGCAGTTCATAGGCATGACGAGGACGGTACGGTAATCTCGCTCGAAAGCTTCGCGGCGATAACCTGGAAACTCCTCGGATTCGCGCACGTCGCGGATATAGACTGGCTCGTTCCGCTTCAAGGCGATCAGCGAGGGGCTCGTCGCCAGTTCCCAACGGTCAGGGAGCGTTCGCTCGATCAACGTCGGATCATAGCGAACCATCACATGGGCATAACCATGAGCGGCATCGATCGACATGATCGAACCGAGCGTCCAGTTTGCATGGCGGCAGGCGGCGAAAACCAAGTGCCTCAGGATCATGACAAGATCGCCGCCGGAATTGATCTCACTCGCGACATCTTTGAGAACCGAGATTTGCGCCTTCCTGTCCACAATCGCTCCCTGCGCCACGACCCGCTGAGTTAGGCATGCGCGGGAAGCTGAATTCTACATCGTTTCGAAGTGCCGGCCATTCTGTTTTTCCTCCCTAACGAAGGAAGACATTCACCGTCGTTGCTCATTAGGTTGCGCCACAATCCAGCGAACAGATGAGGAATCCATGGATCTCGGAGTGAGAAAGTTTTGCACATTCATCGAGGAAGTATTCGTCGAGGGTGGCAAGAAAGCCGACCAACCGATCTCCATGGTCGTGGTCGCAGCCGTGTTGAAGAACCCGTGGGCCGGTCAAGGATTCGTTGAAAATTTGCGCCCAGAGATCCTCCGGTTGGCGCCGGGTCTTGGCGCCGAAATGACCAAGCGATTGGTGGCGCTCTTGTCGGCGGATAAGGTCGAGGCTTACGGCAAGGCGGCTTCGGTCGGCATCAATGGCGAGATCGAACATGCATCGGCGCTGATCCATACCTTGCGGTTCGGCAATATGTTCCGCACGGCGGTAGACGGCACGACCTATCTGAGCTTCACGAATACCCGCAACGGGCCAGGCGCCCTTCTTTCCCTGCCGATGACCCACAAGAGCGAAACCGGCAAACGCTCCCACTTCCTGACGGCCAACTTCCAGGTTCCGGACGCACCCGGTGCGGATGAGGTGCTGATCGCCATTGGCGCCTGTGATGGCGGGCGGGCGCATCCACGTATCGCCGACAGGTTCCAGGACATGGCGGAAATGGAAGCTGAGGGGCAGGCACGCTGAGCTTCGTCTTTCGCAGCAATCCCGGGGCGCCGAAATGACCTTCCTCTATGATGCCGATGCCGAAAGCGGCGCCGAGTGGGCAGCGCTCTTTGCCGAACGTGCCCAACCGCGCGATTTCTTCGGCAGGGGCAACGACCCTCCACGGCGTTCGGAGCGGCTCCCGTCCTCTAGGGATGACGCACAAACCACAGCCTGGCGAACCTTTTGGCGAACCGGTCAATAACTCATTGATAAATAACGATAGTGACGGGCGCTGAGGGTCATCGTTTTCTACCGGAAATCAATATCTTAGCGGGTGGTTCGCCACCCCATTTCCTTCGTATTCTCTCGTATGGTCCGGCGAACCCAATGATCAGGAGGAGGACTAATTCCCCCTGCAAGAACTGTCGCCACAGAAAACCGCTTTCGCCTTAGCACAAGCGCTCTGCGAGACTCTCTGCCGGGGAAGGCCCGGCAGAGAGCTTTCGCGATAGACGCGGTCTCTTGCTGCGAGCCAGACACTCGACGCGCCGATCGGCGAGGCTGAAGTAGGGTCGCTCTGGCGCTGGCTCAGAAGCCATTGCACCACCCGTCTCTCCTGCACGGCGACCGAATGGGTTATTTCGGAGCGGATTGAAGCACTGGCTGACGGTCACAAGGTATTCGAACGCGAGCGCAACGCTCGTATTCCGCGTGACCACATGTAGGAGTTCCATCCTGCGCCAATAGAACAGCGCGTCGACGGCAGGGTCTAGGGCATCGCTCGAAGCTACTCACTGTCCCTTGGTCGCGTCCAACGAAAACGAAATGCGGAGGAGCTAAAATGCCTGACGGCGACATCGGAAGACGAGCGCTCTCTCCGCTCCAGGCGACGGCTAACGTGGCGGCGGGGACAAGCCGAGAACCAATATGCGAACGGCGAGGTCATGCGCCTCGACTGAGCGCCTCGCATGCAGCCTCGGTAGCTCATCGGCCGGGCGTCATCTCCCGCGCTCCGGCAACGATGCCCTCAGGGCAGCCCCACGCCCGACGGATACTAGTCTTAAGTCAGCCGACACCGAACAGCTCGCTGAGCCAAGCCATCTGTTCGCGCTCCTGATAGCCCTGCCCGCCTTCATGGTTGTTGAATTCGTACTCTACGATGGTCTTTTCGCCACCGTAGGCATTGAACGCGCCATAAACGGTAGAGGGCGGGCAGACTTCGTCCATCAGGGCCACGGAAAACAGCGCCGCCGCCTTGGACTGCCGGGCAAAGTTGACGCAGTCGAAATAGCCGAGCGTTTCAAAGACTGTCGCCTTCTTCTCGCGATGTTGCGCCAGGAAACGGACGATCTCCAAATAGGGATCGAGGACGGCAGTCCCCAAAGCGCGCGGAAAGTCGCAAAGAAACGGAACATCGGCCATTACGGCCTTGATGCGCGGATCGATCCCGCCGACGGCGAGCGAGATGCCGCCGCCCTGACTGTCGCCGCAAACCGCGATGCGCTCGGGATCGATGAAGTCCAGCCCTAGCAGAGCATCTATCGCCCTCACAGCATCGGTGAACACGCGCCGGTAATAGTAGTCATTCTTGTCCAGGACGCCACGCGTCATAAAGCCGGGGAACGAAGAGGTCGAGCCGACCGGATCGGCGGTCTCTCCTACGCTGTAGTCGCTTCCCTGCCCGCGTGTATCCATTCGAAAATAAGCAAATCCTGACGCCGCCCAATGCAGTTGCTCATGTGCCAAGCCGCGCCCGCCGCCATAGCCGAGATACTGCACGACAAGAGGAAGCCGCCCCTCATGACGCGTCGGCAGGATCAGCCATCCTTTGATCGGATGACCGCCGTATCCCGGAAACGTGACGTCGAAAGCCTGGACCGCCTTCAGTGTCGTCTGCGCCGGTACGATGTCGACCTTGCCGCCGGCCTGGCGGGCCTCGGCGATGGTCGAGGCCCAGAACTGGGCAAAGTCGCCTGGCGTGGCCACTTTGCTGACATAGGCGCCTAGTTCAGGCTGGATCAGATCTTGGAATGGCATTGTTTCTCCCAATTTGAAGTAGCAAATCGGCGATTGATATGGACGGCTCCGCATTCGGATCCGCCCCCGAGAGTGGATTCGCGCGTTACCGGTCCAAGAGACCGCGGACTCGCCCGCCATTCTTCCGCGCATGGCCATCAGGTGGCGGCGGCAGACCTTGACCAGAGGCGCAGCCAGCAAAAGTGGGGCGGTGACCGCCCCGTTCAGCTGCCCGTCTTGATCTGGGTCCAGAGCCGGGTGAGGACGCGCTGTTCCTTCGACCCATACGAAGAAATTGTGAAAAGCTTCTTGAGCGTTTCCTGCGTCGGATAAACTGAGGGGTTCTTCAACACTGCTTCATCGATGAACTTCTGCGAGGCGAGGTTGCCGTTGGCAGTTTGGACGTAGTTGGTTGACTTGGCGATGACTTCCGGCCGCATCAGGTAGTTGATGAAGGCGTGCGCCTCATCGACATGCCTGGCGTCGGCAGGGATAGCCAGATTGTCGAACCACATATAGGTGCCTTCCCTGGGGATGAGGTATTCGACCTTGACCTCGTTGTTGGCTTCCCTGGCGCGGTTCTTGGCCTGCAGCACATCGCCCGACCAGCCGATGCTGATGCATTTGTCGCCATTCGCCAGGTCGTTGATGTAAGCAGACGAGCTGAAGGTGCGGACATAGGGCCGGATTTTCGCGTAGATGTCACCGCCGGCTTCGAGGTCCTCTTTCTTCTTGCTGTCGCCGTCCTTGCCGAGATAGTTCATGGCAATGGCCATGGTCTCCTCCGGCGCATCGACGATATTGATGCCGCAGTCCTTCAGCTTGGCCGCATTCTCCGGCTTGAAAAGCACATCCCAGCTGTCGATCGGCATGTCGCCGAGCGCGGCCTTCACCTTGTCGACATTGTAGCCGATGCCGGTCGTGCCCCACATGTAGTTGACGGCATATTCGTTGCCCGGGTCATATTGGGCCAAGCGCGCCATCACCTCGGGCCACATGTTCTTGAGATTTGGCAGCTTGGACTTGTCGAGCTTCTGGAACACGCCCGCCTGAATTTGCCTGGCCAGAAAAGGTCCGGTTGTAACCACAACGTCATAGCCGGAGCCGCCGGCAAGCAGCTTGGTCTCAAGAATTTCGTTCGAATCGAAGGTGTCGTAGACGACCTTGATACCGGTTTCCTTGGTGAAATCATCAAGGATGGAACTGTCGATATAATCAGACCAGTTATAGACGTTGACGACCTTGTCCTCTGCCAACGAGACGCCTGCGGAAAAGAGGACGGCCGTCATCGTGACAGCCAGTCCGAGTAGCTCCTTCTTCATTCAGGTCCTCCTGTTTGTGACGCCCGCCATTCTGGTGGCAGGACGTTGCTCAATTCCCGAAGGTGAGGAGAAAGGCGTTGACCTCCCCTCTGGAGACCGGCCTGCCATCCATTCTCTAGCGAATGCATGGGCGGGCTCATTGGTGCCCTCTCAAGCTGTCATCAAAAGCGCTGATGAAGATGTCGACTTCGTCGCGCGACCAAATCAGCGGGGGGCGTAGCTTGAGCGTGTTGGGCGTGCTTTTCCCGATGAGGATGTTGCGGGCCAGCATGTCGTCAATGAGTCGCTCGGTCTGTGTGATGGCCGGCTCCTTGGTCAGGCGATCCGTCACCAATTCCACGCCAGTCATCATTCCAAGCCCGCGTACGTCGCCGATGACGGGGTGCTGTTCGGCCAGGCGCCCAAGCTCCTGGCGCAGATACTCGCCGATTACGGCGGCCCGCTTGATCAGGTCTTCTCGCTCCAGGACGTCCAGCACAGCCATGCCGGCCGCGCATGCAACGGTGTTGCCGCCGAACGTGCTGAACAACAGCGGATAGGTGCCATTGACGAACCGCTTCATCAAATCCGAGCTGAGAATGACGACGCCAAGAGGGTGGCCGTTTCCAACCGGCTTACCCATTGTTATGAAGTCGATGTTTTCGTCCTTGAGCCCGTTTGCCCGGAAACCCCAAAAAGTTCCCATGCGGCCACAACCGGCCTGCACCTCGTCCGCAATGACGAACGCGCCTGCCGATCGGACCTTTTCGGCGACAAGATTGAAGTAGTTTTCAGGCGCCCGCAGCACCCCGCTTGAACATAGGGCAGTGTCGACCATGAATGCCGCAGGCGGGTGCCCCCTTTCGCGCAAGACGGCTATCGCCCTGTCGGCGTCGGCAGCATATTTCGCTGCTGCTTGGGGATCGCGGGAAAAAAGACCCCGATACATGTCGGGGGCCGCCAGGGTTTCAATGCGATTGGGGTGCTCGTCGGCGGGAAGCTGACGCCAGCTTTCATTGGAGAGGGCGGTCGTGAGTTCGGTGCAGCCATGGTAGGCCTGGTCGATGATCAAACCGCCGTCGCGTCTGCTGAGTGACATGGCGATTTGCATCGCCAGGTCGTTGGCTTCGCTGCCCGAATTGACGAAGATGCAGGCGTCGAGGTGATCAGGCAGGTCGGCGGTCAGGCGCGCCGCATACTCGACGGCCACGTCGCACATATATCGCGTATTGGTGTTCAGCGCGTTGGCCTGGCGGTAGATCGCCATCGCCACGTGCGGATGGCAATGGCCGATCTGAGGGACGTTGTTGTAGACGTCCAGATAAGCGGTGGCATCGGCGCCATACATCCAGGCTCCGCGGGCGCGGGTGATGTGCAATGGCTTGTCGTAGAAATGCCAAATCGGTCCCAGGTGAGCTTCGCGCTCGTGCCTGAGCACGTCATAGTCAGTTGCGAGATGCCCGCCATCATTGCTGATGGCGCCATGAACCGGGAACCGGCATGCCTGACGAAGCCGGCGAACCGCCTGTGGGCGACCTTGACGGCTGAGCAACTCCATCATCCGAGGGTAATGGCCGGCGTTTTCGATATGCGGGATGCCGGCTTCATCGGTGGCTTCTCTCGCTTCCACGATGACGGTGGCCATGGCGAGGCGCAGGAGCAGCGCATCGAAAAGGAGATCGATCTCGTTTTCTTCAAGCGGGTATGTCGAATCGAAACCGGATGTCACGTCGCAAAGGTAGGCGATCGGATCGTCATCGAACTCCGAGAATGTCTCGGAAGCAGTCACAATGTCCGCGACAATGGAATTGTGGCCCATATCGCCAAAATCGATAATGCCCACCGGCGATGTGCAGTCGTTGGGATCGACCAGGATGTTGCCGCCATGCGAATCCTGATGCACGACTTGGCGACGGGTTTTCGACAATTGGGGAAGGGTGAAGCGCTCGGCGCGCTCAAAGATTTCCTCGCACAATTGCCGAAGCCCGACGTCG
Organism: Mesorhizobium sp. M4A.F.Ca.ET.022.05.2.1; assembly: GCF_003998845.1. Taxonomy (NCBI): domain Bacteria; kingdom Pseudomonadati; phylum Pseudomonadota; class Alphaproteobacteria; order Hyphomicrobiales; family Phyllobacteriaceae; genus Mesorhizobium; species Mesorhizobium sp. M4A.F.Ca.ET.022.05.2.1. The sequence continues at coordinate 6,618 of NZ_RZOJ01000022.1, forward strand.
GAGATCTTTGCTATCTGCGGGCGCAAGGCCAGGGCACGTGAAATGTCCCAGAGGTGCGCATTGCTGCCTGCGTAGGGATGAAAAAAATCGCGCAGTGCATAGGCAAGCCGTCCCACCATCACGCCTATGTTGAACCGAGTGGCGGCGGAAAAGGCTTCCTCAACCTGCTCCATGATCTTTCCCGGAAGGAAAGAAAGCACACGCATCATGTGCCTGGAGCCGTGCTCGTCCTCGATCCATTCATACGGGACGCCGGTAAGGGAGGGAACAACGCGAGGCACCGGCAGGGTCGGATCGCGGTCGCAGATATGCTTCAGGGCTTTGACCTGCATATCCACGACGCCTTCAGGTTCGCCTATATTCGATATCTTGACGACGACGTCGCGGCCATCGGTGCCCTCGATCCGCCACGACAGATCGCGCTCGGAAGCCAGTTGCCTGTACGCCCCGTCGATCCCATACCGGGTTGCCACGAGGCGCCTTGTCGCCTCCGGCGAAAAATTTGGAAGGTTGCGAAGCAGCAAAGCGTCCGTGCTCATTCCATACCTAACGGCCAAATATCGACACCCGACCTGGCGATTACGTCCAAGTTGCACGTTTACAGGCAAGATCGCAGGTGGCGGTTTGCGCTGCGCATCGCCAGCCGTACGGGAGGCTAGACCTCTATCGACGTGGCAAGAATATCATTCAGAGAACGGATACATTGGTTTTTACAAATGCATCCGGTGCGCCCTGATGATCGCATCACGGACATAGCTGACGTTGGCAGCCTGCTCGCCTGTTCGCGTGGCGACCTCGATGTCGGCGGAATAGGCCTCGTCGGCTATGGGAAGTCGGCGAAGACGCCCCTGCTGTTCGAACATGCTCGCAAAATGTATCGGCAGGACCCCGAGGTAGGCGCCCGACAGGACCATCAGAAGCTGCGCCTCAATATCAAAGGCTACCCGGTTCGCGGCGGTATCGAAGCGGTGACGCCGAATCCCGTACCAATATCCTCTCTCTACCCACGGATGGCCGTAGCATTCCTCACTCGTAATCGTCTCGTCATTTCGGCAAAACAAAGGATGAGCCGAACCGCAAAATACCGCGTGCTCCTCTTGGTAGATGACTTGGTATTGCACACTTGCGACTTTGATGTCGGAGCCGCCTATCCCAATATCTATTTCGTTTTCCGCCACCGCCTTCGTTATATCGTTGGGCCGCATGATCCTGAGATCAAGCTCGACTTCCGGCGCAGCTTTTGAAAGCTCGGTAATAGCGTCGGCGAGCCGGAAACTTGGGTCGGTCGTTAAGCAGTCGACAATGCCGACGCCGACCTTTCCCGCCAAAGCGCTTCGGACGCGCGAAAGCCGGGCCGAACCGGCTTCAAGCATCCCGGTGATCTCCGTGCTGATTTCGTAAACCCGCCGCCCCTCCTCCGTCAGCGAAAACCCACGCCGCCCCCGTTCACACAACTTCACGCCAAGCCGCTGTTCAAGCGCGGTCAGATGGTTGGAGACTGTCGGTTGGCTCAGCGAGAGTTCCATCTGCGCCGCGGACATGCCGCCATTGCGGACCACGCTTTCAAAGACACGAAAGAGATGGAGATCGGAGCCCGATATCTTCATGGGGGCAGATTGCACCAAATGCACCGAATGGCAATTGAGGCTGCGACCGTGATTTGACCTCTGGGAACCAGGCCCCGTGCCTTTGAAGCAGCCGAGATCGCCCACCTTCCCTCCCTACTTCGTCATGATCGGGTCTTGACGCTCCAGCCAAATCCGGATTTGATGATACGTGGATACAAAAATACTTTTGGGTGCAAAGTGCCAGCAGCCTTCTCCGTCGAGCCACGCTTGCCCGCCACCGCAGAGGAGGAGGCATATAGGCATCTTCAGCAAGCGCTTCGCCTCGGTCGTTACAAACCGGGTGACCGCCTCATTCCCGAAGACATCGCGGCTGAAATAGGCATGAGCCGCATGCCGGTGCGGGAAGCCTTTCGGCGCCTGGCATCCGACGGGCTGGTGGTTCTTCGCCCAAATCGGGGATGCGTGGTCGCTGGGCTGACTGTCGACGAGCTTTATGAGATTTTCGAAATTCGCTCGGTTCTGGAGGGGTTGGCCGTTAGGCTGGCGATGCCCCGGATCGACGAAGAGGAGTTCGAGGAATTCGACCGCCTGCTCGAACGCATGGAACGCGCGGGCCAGAGCGGCGGTAGCGACTGGGTTGTCCGCCACCAGGAATTCCATGGCCGCATCTGTGCGTTGAGCCAGAGGCCCAAGCTGGTCCACCAGATATCGGCGCTGCATGTGGTCATCGAGCCTTACATGCGCATCTGGTTCGACGATTGTGACAAGCCGCTTTCCGCGCGCGAGGAGCATGCCGCCGTGATCGCTGCCTTGCGCTCGGGCGACGCACAGCACGCGGAACAGGTGATGCAGGAACATGTTCTCGGCACGGCGCCGCTGCTGGCCGAGCTCGTGAGTCCCGGCCGGTGACGAAAGCCGACCGGGCAGGAATGGCCTCGAACCGGCAATGCGGCCGGGCGTGGGAATCGTTCAATCAGCCTACCAAAAAAAGGGGAACCAAATGAAATTCAATCGTTTGGCCGCAGTTGCGGCCGCACTCAGCATGTTCGGCTTCATGCACACCGCCTTGGCCGAGGACGCGCCCAAGGCCATCACCATCGCCACGGAGGGCGCCTACGCTCCATGGAACTTCACCAACGCCGACGGCAAGCTCGACGGACTGGAGATCGATCTCGCCAACAATCTTTGCGAGCGGATGAAGGTCAAATGCACCATCATCGCCCAGGATTGGGACGGTCTTATTCCTGCGCTGAAGGTCGGCAAGTTCGATGTGATCATGGCCGGCATGTTCATCACGCCGAAACGCCTCGAGACCATCGATTTCACCCAGCCTTATGCGATCGACCCGGGTGGTTTCGCAGCCGCCAAGGACAGCGACCTGGGCAAGCTCGGCGCTTCGACCGAGAAATTCAAAATGGACGATGAGGCTGCTACCAAGGCCGCGATCGATAAGTTGAAGCCCTTGCTGAAAGGCAAGGTGGTCGGCGTCCAGGCGGCAACGGCGATGCTCGAATTCGTCAAGAAATACTTCGGGGACACGGTGGAGATCCGCGAGTACAAGACGACCGAGCAGCACGATCTCGATCTGGCCGCGGGCCGCATCGACGCGATATTCGCTCAGAAGACGGCGCTCGCCGCAACGCTTGCAAAACCCGAATTCGCGAACTTCACGGTAGCGGGGCCCGGCTTTGTCGGCGGTCTGTTCGGCGCCGGAACCGGTGCGGGCCTGAGGAAGGAAGACACCAAGCTCAAGCAGATGCTCAACGACGCGATCAGCGCCGCGATCGCCGACGGCACCATCAAGAGCATCTCGGAAAAATGGGTGAAAACGGACGTGACGCCGGTCAAGTAGCCATTTGGGGACTTGTTCGGCCGGTCGGTGTCGACCGATCGGCCGGACGCCCCTGATCATCTAGGTTTCAAATGACCGATGCACTCCATATCCTGTCCCTCGGCAAGGGCGGCTGGGGCGGCGCGCTGCTCTTGGCAGCAGGCGTTACGTTTGCGCTGTCCATCCTAGGCTTCCTGCTCGGCGCCCTCTTCGGCGCAGTGGCCGCGAGCGGTCGGCTTTCACCGAGAGCTGTACCGTCGTGGTTGGCCAAGGCCTATGGCACGGTGTTCAGGGGCGTGCCCGATCTGTTGACGATCTACCTGCTCTACTATGGCGGCAGCATCGCCTTGACCGAGATCGGAAAACTCTTCGGCAGCGCCGGCTTCGTCGGGCTCCCGACATTTGCAACCGGCGTCCTGGCGATCGGCATTATTTCTGGCGCCTATCAAGCCGAGGTCTATCGCGGAGCCTATCTCGCCGTCGATCCCGGCCAGTTCGAAGCTTGCAAGGCTTTGGGCCTGTCCCGGTTCCAATCGCTACGCCTCGTCATCATACCGCAATTGATGCGGCACGCCCTGCCGGGCCTCGGCAATGTCTGGCAACTCGTGCTCAAGGATTCGGCCTTGATCTCCGTGATCGGTCTCGTGGAATTGATGCGGCAATCTCAGATCGGCGCAGGATCGTTGAGGGAGCCCTTCGTCTTTTACCTGGCCGCCGCGGCACTGTATTTCCTCATCGCCGCGGTGACCGGATCGGTCTTCCGCTACGGCGAGGCACGAGCGTGGCGAGGCATGGTCCACGCATGATCGATCTGAATTTCTTTGTCGAGATCATTCCAACCCTTCTCTCCGGCCTGCCGCTGACCTTGCAGCTTGCGGGCTTGTCGATCGCGATAGGCTTTGCCTTGGCCCTGCTGCTCGCACTGGCGCAGCAGGGAAACCATCGGATGCTGGTCTGGCCGATACGCGCCTTCGTCGCCGTCTTTCGCGGCACGCCATTGCTCGTCCAGATATTCCTCATCTACTACGGCCTCGGCCAGTTCCGTCCCACCCTTCAGGCTGTTGGGCTCTGGTGGCTGTTTCGCGAGCCCTATTGGTGCGCCATCATCGCACTCAGTCTCAATACCGCAGCCTATGGCAGCGAGATCCTGCGGGGCGCAATACAAGGCGTGCCGCGCGGTCTTGTCGAGGCCGCTTCCGCTTTCGGGATGACACGTATCCAGATTTTGCGCCTCGTCGTACTGCCTCTGGCGCTGCGCCAAGCCATTCCAAGCTACAGCAACGAGATCATCCTCATGGTGAAGGGCACGTCGCTGGCATCGATCGTCACCCTGATGGAAGTGACAGGCATCGCTCAAGGCCTGATTTCTCAGACCTATCGCGCTGTCGAAGTTTTCGTGGCTGCGGGCGCGATTTATCTCACCATCAATTTCACCATCATCTCGGCCCTGAATGCCCTGGAGACCTGGCTGACGCCTTATCGGGTCCGCGCATGAAACATGACCGGAGCATAGTCAGGATAATTGGCGACATGGGCTGCGCCGACAAGCCGAAACGATCCGCTGCCGCGCTGCGTTACGCGATAGTGGCCACGTCGCATCCATCAGACCAAGGGATACAAAAACAGAATGCGTGATTTCCAGTTTCCCGGCCGCTCGCCGGTTCGTGCCACCGAAGCGGTCGCCGCGACGTCGCATCCGCTGTCGACGCTAGCGGCGATCGAGATGCTGCGCGCCGGCGGCAATGCCATGGACGCGGCGGTCTGCGCCGCTGCAGTGCAGGCCGTGGTCGAGCCGCAATCGACAGGCATCGGCGGCGATTGTTTCGTGCTCTACTGCCCGGCGGGACAAGCTGACGTGCTGGCCTTCAACGGCTCCGGCCGCGCACCGGCGGCCGCGACCGTCGACTGGTACCTGGACAAGGGTTTCAGCGAGCTTCCCAAACAGGGGCCGCACGCAGTGACGGTGCCGGGCGCCATCGATGCCTGGTGCCGGTTGCTCGAGGACCATGGCAGCAAGGACCTCGCCGAGGTGCTGGCGCCGGCCATTCATTATGCCGAGAACGGCTATGTCGTGCACGACCGCGTCGCCTTCGACTGGGCGGACCCGGAGATCGACCTTGCCGCGGACGAACATGCCGCGCGCATCTTCCTGCCCGGCGGCAAGGCGCCGAGGGCCGGCGACGTCCACCGCCAGCCGGAACTCGCCGCTACCTTGCGCATCATCACCAAGCAGGGCCGGGCCGGCTTCTACGAGGGTGCTGTCGCCGACGATATGGTGCGCCGGCTCAAGGAATTGGGCGGGCTGCATAGCCAAGAGGATTTCGCGGCGACCAAAGGCGACTATGTGGCACCGGTCAGCACCTCCTACGGCGGCTACGACATCCACCAGATGCCGCCGAACAACCAGGGGCTGACCGCGCTTCTAATGCTGAATGTGCTGTCCGGCTTCAAGCTTGGCGGGCTCGATCCCAATGGCGCCGAGCGGCTGCATCTGGAAATCGAGGCGGGGCGGCTGGCCTACCAGGACCGCGATCGTTTTGTGGGCGACCAGGACCAGGTCCCGGTGCCGGTCAAACAGCTCTTGTCCGCCGCCTATGCCGACAGGCTGCGCGCCGAGATCGACCCCGAGCGGGCGATGACGCATCTGCCGAAGCTGGACCTGCCGGGCAGCGACACGGTCTACATCACCGTGGTCGATCGCGACCGCAACGCGGTCTCCTTCATCAACTCGACCTATTATTCGTTTGGCAGCGGCGTGGTCAGCCCGAAGACCGGCGTGGTGCTGCAGAACCGTGGCTCGAGCTTCCGGCTCGAGCCCTGGCATCCCAATGCGATCGCGCCCGGCAAGCGGCCGATGCACACGATCATGCCCGGAATGGCGACCCGGAATGGCCGCGTGGTGATGCCGTTCGGCGTCATGGGCGGCGGCTACCAGCCTTTCGGCCATGTGCATTTTTTGACCAACATGATCGACTTCGGCATGGATCCACAGCAGGCGATGGATGCGCCGCGTGTGTTTTACAACGATGACGTTGTGGAGGCTGAGCGCAACGTTCCCGACGAGGCGATCAAGGGCTTGCGCAAGCGCGGCCATCGCATCGTCGAACCGCATCACCCGCTTGGCGGCGGCCAGGCAGTGCTGATCGACTGGGAAAAGGGCACGCTGACCGGCGCCTCCGACCCGCGCAAGGACGGGATGGCGTTGGGATATTGAGAGCCGGCGGCATCACATCTGTGTGTCGCGGCTGGATTTTGACGGATTGGAACGATAGTCGGTGACCATGACCAGCAACGCAAATTCGCAAGGGCTTTCACGCCCGCTCGCCTCCGGAGCCGATGACGCGCCGGCGATCCTGGCGCCTGCCCGGCCCTCAGGCCTGAGGATTTAGAAGCCGCACACCCTCACCCTTTTGACCAGCGTACAAGAATTCGACGCCAGCCCTTGTTAACGCCGCCTCAATGGCTTGTAGAGTGCTGATCCGGGAGTCCACCTTTCCGTTCTCCAACCTAGCCAACGCGTTCAGCGATACGATGGCTTTGTCTGCAAGCTCCTGCTGCGACCAACCAAGCAATGCCCGCGCGGCTCGAATCTGTCGTGGACTGACCATCAGTCCACAATCGACAGGTCAAATTTCTTCGCCACCTATAGGGATATTTTACACCTTGTAAGAGGTTTTAATTGGCTTATACCATCGAGATCTGAGACTTGGGAGATCACGATCCCAGCACCGGATCGGTCCCCTGAAAGAAGGGCGTTGTCGCCTCTCCTACAAAAGATGCGAACCTATGAAGGGCGCGAAATGGAGTTGCTGCAGAGCGGCCTAAAGCTCCGACAATTGCAGGTCTTTCGTGCGGTGCTGCGGGCCGGATCGACGAGGCAAGCAGCAGTCGCGCTCGGGATTAGCCAACCAGCAGTGAGCCAGCACATCAAGCAGCTTGAGGCACTGCTCGGCGTCGTATTATTTGAGAGATCCACCAATCGAATTCTTCCCTCGCGAGAGGCGTGGGAACTCCTACGCAATGTCGAACTTGCGCTGACGTCCCTTGATCGCCTGGAGGCGTCGATCTTCGCGATGAAGAACGAAGAGAGGCAACAGATCGCGATTGCCGCGCCCGCGGTCTTCGGTTTCGTGACCTTGCCGAAGGTCGTCGCGACAATCCGTTCGAAGACCGATTCGAGTGTCCGATCAATTTCGGGAAACTATCACCAGGTGGGCGAGCACATCCTGTCCGGTCGAGCCGATCTTGGCATCTCTAGGCTGCCTGTGGATCCTCGCCTGTTTGAATGGGCGCCAATCGGTTCGGCGCACAACGTATGCATCTTTCATCCAAAGCATCGCTTCTCTAGGCAGGCGTGTGTCGAAGCCAGCGACCTCGTAGGCGAAACGATCGTCGATATCGACCCAGAATTCGCTTCCCACCAGATGAACTTCAACGCCTTGCGCTTCGCCGGCGTCGAGCCGGACATACTGGTGGAATATGACTCCAATGGCTACGAGGTTGGATTCGTTTCGGCCGGCCTTGGCGTATCCATCACCAACGAGATCATTGCGCGCGAGTATTCAGCGTTCGAGCTGGAAGCAAGACCGGTCGACCCATCTGCGCTTTATCACTACGTGGCCATCTGGCAGAGAGGCAGGACGTTTTCCAGCACGCTGGAGGTCTCTCTCGACGCAATCCGATCGGCCTTCGCAGATTGTCTCCCGGCAAACGACATTGCGCCCGACATGGATCGGCCGGCCATAGCGGCCCGACGCCAAGGCTTTCTCACTTTTATGAAGCCGCGACCCGTCTCCCTGAAGCGCTAGAGCATAGGCACGATAAAGCGAATGGGATCGGTATGCGGCTATCCGGTTTCGCGTCCAGGGATCTCGGCATATCTGGCAAGATCGCGATTCAGCGGCGCTGGTAGTTCCACCGTGACTTTCCCTGCTCCACGCGCCGCGAAGGCCACCGTCGGCTCCGCCCTTCTCGGCCCGCACAGCCTTGCCTAATCTTCGTCCCTCGTCACGCCGTCGCGACGCAGGTAAGCGATTGCGCCGCGAGCGGAGCGGCCCGCGCGAATTGACTTACCACTTGATGGCTCCCCCCGCGGGATAGCGAAATGATCAGGCGACTGGCCTAGATGCTGGCGCGCTGATCCTGACCTAACCGGGAGCGGTACCGGAAAACACTTTTCCTCGAGCGAGCGATGCCATCCGCCAGCTTTCTTCGCCGCCGCAAGCGCCTGTACGATAAACGGCCGCGCAGCCTGATCGTGGTTCGAACGAATGCGCCCAGGTCAAATTCGAAGGTCGTGTTCATCGGCCATGCCGCTATCCTGCAACGTGGAAAAGAGGATACGGATTCAAAGTCTTGGGCGTTCGACGCACATTGCGCCGAATGACCGCAATGTGCGCAGCGGAACTGAAAATCGCCCAAAAACAACCGACCGGCCGACGCACAATGTGCGCGCTTTTATCTAGCCATCTTAATCGGTTGTGCTTCCGGTGGTCTTTTCGACATCGTCGTTCCTCTGCTTTTGTGCGATAATATACGAATTTATTCTCTATGATACGGTACCGCGTTCTGGCGTTGATTTCCGATGCGCCGTGCAATCTTCCGCGCTCTGCGACGGGGTTAATCGGCTGCACGAAAGCAGCGCTCGAACCGTCGTGGCGCACTTTGTTCCATCGGACTGACGGAGCATCGTCACAGGCAATCGAGCGCGGTCCGGCCGTCTTTCGAACGGCGCGGCCGCAGGCAAGATAACGTGCGTTCCGTCGTTCCTGGTCTGCATCGGTCCTCATCCGCCGGGGGCGGATCCCTTGTGTCAGATGGCGCCCGTCAGCGTGCCGGCGCCATGCGTTTGAACTGCCGTCTCACCGTTCATCGATGCGCTCCGAGCAGCCGCCGATCCTTGAGATGAGCGCGCTGGGCAGCATCGTTTCGGCTCGCCGCTGGATCACCGACGTAGAACGTGCCGTCGTTCCACATGGCATGCATGATCGCCGCCAGCTTGCGCGCACCGCGACACAGGCCTTGCGGTGGCAGGAGCGTTTGGCGATCGCCTGGCCCCAGCTCTTGACCTTGTCCCTGCCCTTGAAGCGCGTCATCAACCCCGACGCCGCCTCGTAGAGCGACCGGCGCACGTCCGCGTCGCCGGCCTTCGAGATGCGGCCCTGGACGTCGATCGAGGTGCCCGACTGCCAGCGTCGCGAGGTCAGCCCGAAGTAGGCGGCGACATCACGCGAGCGGCGGAAGCGTGACGGATCGTCGATCGCCGTCATGAACGAAAGTGCTGTCACCGGGCCGACGCCGGGGATTGCCATGAAGCGCCGGCACAGCTCGCTGCGCGCCACCATTTTGACGACGAGATCGTGCAGCCGGCAGTACTGTCGCCACAGCGCGGCGCGCGCCGACAGCATGGCGTCCATCAGTTCGGACGACAGCGGATCGTCCACCACAGCCTGGCGAACCGCCTGCTCGAAGGCCCCGCGTCCGACCTTGCCCAAGCGGATGCCGAACGACTTCAGCGAATGGCGGACGGCGTTTTCCAGGTCGAGGAACTTGGCCTTCAGATTGCGCCGGTGGGTCAGCAGAAGCCGCGTCCGGTAGCAGCTTTCCGACTTGATGTAGAGCTATTACGTGTGCGCTTCTTGACGGTCGTCGCGGCATCGCTCCTGCTGCTAAGGCGGGTGCATCAGCGGATGAGGCGGGACGAATGTGCATGACGGCGTGATCAGCGTTGCAGCGGGTGCTGAGAAGGGGATGGCAGCGGCAAGGCCCGGCCACCCGCTCGACAGATATCCGGTCTAGCTTCCGACCTTGACGAGCGCGCCCTCTAGGGATGCAAGGAAGAGATCGACATGCTCGGCCTGACAAACCAGCGGCGGGCGCACCTTGAGTGTGTCCTCATTAGCCCCTGTCGTGCTGATAAGAACGGCATCATCCCGCATTGCGTTGACCACATCCAAAGCCATTGCACGCCGGCTCGCTGCGGGAGCGCCTTCAGGACCCATGTCGACGCCTATGAAGAGCCCGGCATTTCGAATCCCACGAACGCCATCATGTCGCTTTGCGATCTTCTCCACGCCCGCACGGAGGCGCTGGCCCATGGCAAGCGCATTTTGGGGGATATGGTCACGTTGCAGAATCGTCAGTACGGCGTCGGCGGTCGCGATGCCAACCGTATTGCCGGCGAACGTGTTCGAGTACCGCGCAGTGGCGCCGAACCGCTCCATCGGGGATTTGCGGCCAACGACAGCGCCGATCGGAAATCCATTGCCCATCGGCTTGCCTAGGGTCACGAGATCCGGAACGATCCCGTGCCGCTCGAAGCCCCACATATGGGCGCCCGTTCGCCCGAAGCCCGGTTGAACTTCGTCGGCGATGACGAGGCCACCAGCCTCCCGCACCGCGGCCACGCTGTTGGCGATGAAGCCGGGAGGATCGACCCACACGCCGTCGCTGGAAAAAATACTGTCCACGAGCAGGGCCGCAACGCCGATCCCACGACGGTTCAGATCCAGAATGGCTGAACGGACCTGCGCCTCGAAGAAGTCCGCGGCCTGGGCTTCCGGCACGCCCGACGGCCCGGGCAGCGGTACCATGCGCACGAACGGGCTGAGCTTGACTGCGTCGCCCAGGTTCGGAGACACCGCTGCGACCGCAGCGCTTGTGCCGTGATACGCATAGGAGGATACGATCACGCCTTCGTTGCCGCTGGCAAATCGCGCGATGCGCAGAGCCAGATCGTTGGATTCACTCCCCGTGCAGGTAAAAACCACCCGGTCGATCTCGTTTGGGAAGGTAGCGATCAGCCGCTCGGCATAGTCGACAAGTCTTGGCTCGAGGTAGCGCGTGTTGGCGCTGATCCGGCCCGCCTGGTCAGCCATTGCGGCGTTCACTTCCGAGTGGCAATGGCCGAGGGACGGTACGTTATTGTAGAAGTCGAGATATGCCCGCCCGTCAGGATCGTAGAGCCACATGCCTTGGCCGCGAACGAAGTGCACGGGCCGGCTGTACTGGAGTCGATAGGAGGCCCCCAGGACTTCGTCTCGGCGGGCAATCAACTCGGCCTCGCGCCTGGGAAGGTCGGATTCCCCGGGTCTGTAGCGATTAGGCATGAGATCTGTGGACATGTGAGGCTGCCTATCTGAGGAGTAACCTGGTCGATTCACGTTACCGGGACCGCGCCCACGACATTGCCGCCCGGACTGCCGCCTCGCCCGATGCGACATCGAGAGGCGTCAGGATGGAAAGGCCGCGCTCGGCACGCGCGACGTTCTTTTTGATGTACTGGGCATCGGCAGGAAAAAGGTGGGAGCGCCAGTAATTCACCAGGATCAACGCGCTATGTCGCGCCCGCATCAGACCGACGAGCAGTCTTGCTTCTAGCGTCGAAAGCGGGATCACAAAGGCATAGCCGGCAATCAAAGGTTCTGCCCCACCCAAAGGGAGGGCCGGATCCGATACGACGTGACTTGCTGCGATCGCCAGATCCTGAATCCTGGGGCTCCAGCAGCCATCGCCAAAATCGATAAAACCCACTCCCTGGTCAGTCACCAGCATATTGAACGGGCTGGGATCGTTGTGCGTAACCTGCCACATTACATTCGCGATTTGTGGCTCGATGAGCTCCACATACTCAGCCATCGCGGCACGAACGCTGTCGGCAATCCTTCCGGATGGCAGGTATTGCTCCAGTTCCATCAACCGCGACCAGCACCCGATATGCCAAAGAACGGGGCGATGGGCCGCGGGTACGTCGACTTGCGCTAGCGCCAGGTTCAGCCGCGCCAGAGCGCTGCCAGTTCGAAAAAGCAGGTCTGGGGTAGCCGTCTCCCGGTGCAGCGGAACGCCCTCAAGCCGGCTCTGCAAGTACCCGTATACCCCCTCGTCATCAAAGATCAACGCGCCGCTGCCCGTTCGGAGCACTTCGGGTGCAACGAAACCCGCGGCCCCTTGCAAGGCCGCCATGGCGGCGGTTTGGAAACGGAAACTGTCAATCGCCTCCGGCCTTGTCGAGGTCTTCAGGATCAGTCGGCGGCCGTCCGCGAGGTTGACCTCGACGGTGCGCTCGAGCTCGGAAGACAATGTCGCGATCGATCCCGCCAACCCATAATGGCGCTTCAGTAGTGCCGCCGATATGTCCGGTTCGGCGGGATCCGGCCGCCCCGTCAGGATGGCGGCGGCTGCGCGAAAATAGGCCTCAGTTGAGGCTGCCGCGCAAGGCATGTGGTCGCGTCCCGCAGCCAGGGAGATATCGTGCCGTGCTGCTTTTTTATCGGGGACCAGATCCCTACAAGCACCCAATTCGAATGATCCTACCTGTTGGAAATGGTGTTCTTCATTCTGCCAGAGGGGGGGAGCGCTCATGCCATGAGGCCCGCGCTTTCATTTCTTGCGGCGGTTGCGGCAGCTCCGCTGACAGCGGCGCGAAACCGGATGTGAAAGGCCGCCGCCCATCTTCGCCGTCAGATCCCGAACACGCCTGGTAGCTGCGTCACATCGCGGATTTCGGTGTACTCGTAATAGGGGTTGGCTGGCTCATGGCCGCGGTTCACCCAGACCTTGCTCTTGATGCCCAGATCATAGGCGGACATCAGGTCATGGCGGAACGACGAGGAAACGTGCGTAATGTCCTCCGGGCCGCATCCGAGCATATCGAACATGTATTCGAACGCCTTGAAGTGCGGCTTGTAGGCGCCCGCCTCTTCGGCGGTCAAGACGGCATGAAAGGGCGCACCGAGCTTTGCCACGTTCGACGGAATCTGCGCCACCATCGAGTTGGTCAGGGTGACCAGCGGAATTTCCTTGGCCAGTCTGGCCAATCCCGCGGGCACGTCGGGATGCGGCCCCCACGTCGGGATACGATTGTAGATCGTTTCGGCGTCTTCGGCGCGGAACGGGACATTGTTGCGCCGGCAGGCGCGTTCGAGCGCGTTGTGGACAATATCCGCGTAGGGCTTCCAGTCCTGCATCACCTCATCGAGGCGGTAGCCTTGGAAATTCCTGATGAATTTATCCATGTGCGGCCCATCCAGAAGATGACCGAGCAGGTCCCGAGCGGCTTCCGCCATCTGGAAATTGATCAGCGTGCCGTGGCAATCGAAAGTGACGTATTTCGGCCGGAAGCGAGCCATGTTCCTGATCCCTGTAATCTGCCTATAGGTAAAAGGATAGTCACAGGCGTTGGGCAGAATGTGCCGGAATGGATGGTCATTCAGCAGAGGGCCCTCCGATCTACCGCAAACCCAGCACGACCTTCGGAAGCACTTGTTTCGTTCGCCCTCCCGAGCCGAAACCGACCTGTAGCGCTCGCACTGTGTGCAGAGCCGAGCCGAATAGATCAGGGTCGTACTCGGTTCGGTCGGCGTCTAGCCGGTCGTCGAGGTGTCATGACCACGGTGAGGAACCGCAAGAGCTATGGTGCGCCAGTTTATGCAATTCATCTCAAGCAATGGGCGAGGAAATCCTCAACCCGTCCTTCCGCCGACAGGATCAACTGACGGGCCATGCTCGGCAAACGCTATGAAGAGGTGGAGTTCGACTGCATCAAATTCACCATGCAACTCCTGTATCATCCCCGGCGAGCGAACGAGTAAGTAGTACCACGGCGGATCTCCTCTTCTTCGACGAGGTTATCCGCCCCACGTCCGACGTCGATCGCCAGATTTCGTGATTGACCAGCGCGTCTGCTCCATCCGCGCGATCGCTGGTCGCCTGCTACACTGCGCGGACAGAACAAGTATCCAATACTGAATGCCCTATCGGAGCTGTTCAAGATCAAGACGCAGCCGGCCGGCGGCTCGGTCGCTGGAAACGGCCGGCACGAGATGTCTTGCGGTAAGCGGTCGAGCTATGGAAACCAAACATGGGAACCACCAACGCCCTCCGGGCGCGGCGAATATGATGCTTAGAAATAGCCGAGAATAGATTTGACCTCGAGATAGTCCAACATGCCCTCGAGGCCGTACTCGCGTCCGTTTCCGGATTGCTTGAAGCCGCCAAACGGTGCGTGGGGATCCCAGGCCGGGTAGTTGAGATGCACCTGACCGGCGCGGATCCGCGACGCGACGTCCTTGGCGCGGTCCATATCTCCGCCCTGCACATGCGCCCCGAGGCCATAGACGGTGTCGTTGGCGATAGTGACGGCCTCCTCCACTGTTTCGTATGGGATGATGCAGAGGACCGGACCGAAGATTTCCTCCTGGGCAATGCGCATGCCCGTGCGCACCTCGGAAAAAATCGTCGGCTTGACGTAGAGCCCGGCATTCATGCCGCCTGGACGACCCTGTCCACCAGTGACGAGCTTCGCGCCTTCGGAAATGCCGACGCCGATCATGGTCTGGATTCTGTCGAACTGGGCTCGGTTGGCGATCGCGCCATGGGTGGTGGTCTCCGCCAGAGGATCGCCGACGACGATCTCGTCCGCGGCGCGCTCGGCGATCGACTCGATCTCGGCAAGCTGCGCGCGCGGCACGATCATGCGCGTTGGCGCGCTGCATGACTGGCCGAGATTGCGGAAGGCGGCGGCTGTGCCCAGAGAAATGGCGCGATCGAGATCAGCATCCGGCAGGATCACGTTCGGCGACTTACCACCGAGCTCCTGCGCGACACGCTTCACAGTCGGCGCTGCCGCCTGGGCCACCGCGATGCCTGCACGGGTAGAGCCGGTAATCGAGATCATGTCGACATTGGCATGGGACGCAAGAGCCGCCCCGACGCAGAGGCCGTCCCCATTGACGAGATTGAAGACACCCGCCGGGAAGCCGGCTTCCTCGATCGCCTCCGCGAACAGAAGGGCGCTCAACGGAGAGAGTTCGCTTGGCTTCAGCACGAGTGTGCAGCCCGCGGCGAGTGCCGGCGCGACCTTGGCGGTGATCTGGTAGAGCGGCCAGTTCCACGGCGTAATCAGCCCGCAGACACCGACCGGTTCGTGGGTGACGGCCGTGTGGCCGCGCTGCTCGACGAAGGTGAACGATGTCAGGACATCGCGGGCGGTCTTCACATGGGCAATGGCCAGCGGTACCTGCGCTGTGCGCGCATACCCGATCGCCGCGCCCATTTCCAGGGTGAGGCATTGCGCAAGCAGTTCGGTGCGGGCTTCGAGCAGCGCATGCAGGCGATCGAGCAAGCTCGCGCGGTATTCCGGCTTTGTCCGGCTCCAGGTGGCAAATGCTAGGCGGGCGGCGGAAACGGCCGCGTCCACGTCCTCCCCGTTTCCGAGCGGAAACCTGGTCATGACCTTTTCCGTGGCCGGATTGATCACGTCACTCGTAGCGGTGCCACTCGGCTCGCGCCATTCGCCGCCAATGAAGAACCTATCCACGCGGCCTTTGCGGGAAAGGTGCTCGAGGGGTGCAGTCATGTGACTAGGTCCTTCATCGGGTAATAGGCACCGAGGATCGGTCGGAACCAGGGACGCCAGAAATAGCGGTCTTCAAGGAGTTTGGACGAGCCTTGATCGAACGGCTGAGACGTGTCCAGCCCGTAGGAGCTAGGTTTCATTTGCATCACCAGACGACAGTTTCCATGGGCGCCATGCGAAGCGTGGAGATCGGAGCTCCTACCAGCCGCGAATCCGCTCCCAGCGCGCTTCAATCTCGGGACTCTCTCCGTTAACGACGCTGTAGAAGTCATGCTGCGCGGCCATAGCGCAGGCATGGTTGGGCAGGATGCGGATCCGAGTCCCGATGGGGAGCTCGGGCATGCTCTTGCCGGACCCGCTGCGGATCGCGAGGATGCCGTGCTCTTGGCTGGCTTGGCACACGATAACGTCCTCGAAAATCCGCCCCGTCTCGTCGCAAACTACACCATAACCCTGGTCGAGCCGCTGGTTAGCGGTTCCACGGTCGCGCGAAAGCGCCATCCACCCGGCATCGACTAGCACCCAGCCTTTTTCAGGCTTGGCCCCGATTACGGTGGCCAACACCGAGATCGAGATATCGTCGATGGCACAGACCCCCACCCCGTGCTGGACGAGGTCGAAGAACATGTAGACCCCGGCGCGCACCTCGGTGACGCCTTCCAGATTTTCGGCGAAGTGTGCTGTTGGCGTCGAGCCGAGGCTGACGATCGGGCAAGCATGACCGTGGGCACGCAGGACTTCGGCGGCGCGCACGGTGGCCAAACGTTCGTTCTCGGCTGCCTTCACCAGCGCATCGGGAGTGTTCAAACCGTACGACTCGCCCGCATGGGCCAAGACGCCGGCGACCTTGGCGCCCGCCGCGACGACCCTGTCGGCCACTTCGACCAGCTTTGGATCGTCTGGCTTCAATCCACCGCGATGGTCGTCGCAGTCCAACTCGATGAAGACGGACGGTGTCACCCCGGTGAGTGCGCGCACGCTGGCCAAGCTATCGGCCTGGCCTACGGTATCGAGGAGCAGCTTCAAATCGATGCCCGTGCGGCGACAAAGCTCCATAGCGCGGGTCGCCGAAGCCGGTGACAGGCCGACCGCATAGGTCATGTCGCGAAAGCCGTGTCCTGCAAAATATTCCGCCTCGGCGATGGTCGAGACTGTGATCGGGCCGGGTTCGTTGGGGAACACCTGTCGGGCGACATCGATGCTCTTGGCCGTCTTCATATGAGGGCGCAGCACCACCCCGAGCTTTCTGGAGCGCTGGGCGAGACGCAAAATGTTGCGCTCCAGCCGTGCTCGATCCAGAAGCAACGACGGGGTAACGAGGGCATGGATCGTTTTGCCTCCTTCACGCATACCTAGATTCGTCTCCATCGCTCCGGGTCCTCATTAGCTTAACCGAACGACTGGTTCGCTAGCGCGTAAATGCGGGCCGGCCCTACGGAGACGGGTCGCAGCCCCTTGATCATGGCGGTCGCTTGACCGACTTGCTTGAGCCCCAAGCTTTCCAGCCAATCTCCCAATCCGTGTTCGGCATGGATGTCGATGCGCACGAACTGCCCTTTGAGCCCCGAAAGCTGGGCCAGGATCAGGCGCTGCGCGTCGTGGACGCTTTCGGCTGCAACAGGGCCGATGACGTAGCCGCGCCCGAAGCTCCTGGCGATGGCGTAGCCCGCAACCCGCCCGCCGAGGTCGATCACCGCCACGTCGCCGACATCGGCAAGCGCAGCCACCATCGCCTGACGGGGCATGCCAGATGCCCGTTCGTCGAAAGCTTGGATCGCCACGAGGTCGGAGACAGTCGCCAGGCGGATGTCGCCGCGGTCGTGCGGAACCAGCGCGACACCCAATGGGCCTTGGTGCTGGAACACGGTGCCCCAGGCGGTAAAGCCGCGCCGCTTGTAGAGCGTAAGCCCCTCCTCCGTCGAATTGAGCAACACGTTCCGTCCGCCTGTCACTTCAAGCAGGCCATCAAAGAGCCGCGAGCCAAAGCCGCCGCCTTGCGCGGATGCAGTGACGATGATCATGCCGGCACTGGCGTAGGCCTCTCCATAGTTCCAGCACATGGCCGTACCGATCACCCCGCCGTTCCGCATAAGGACCAGCCCCTGGCCGACAGTAGCGGCAAACTCCCAATCCTCGGAGCGATAGGGCCAGCCCATCTCCTGCGACAGTTTAAGCGCGCCCGGCACATGCCGGGCTTCGAATTTCGTCAGATCGAGTGGGGCGCTAAGGGTTTTTCTGGCGTATTCGAGGGTCATAGGGAAATGCGGTCTTTTCGTCGTAGGTCGATTGAATTTGGACTTAGAGTCGCCACGGACGGGCGGATTTCCTTGCTGTTTCGCCCTCTCAAATCGGCGGAATCATTCGTTCTAGGCCGCCCTTCGGCATGCCAGAGGGCGCATGTCGACCGAGAAATTATCTGCCGCCTTGGGCCGTCCGCCATGGCTGCAGCGACAAAGCTCACGAGGCATTTGGATGATCTATATCAGCGAAGAGGAGTCGGCCGCCCTCGTTACGCATGACCTTGCTTTCGAAGCGGCACGGGCCGCCCTTGTGGCGGCAGCATCGCCGCAAGGCAGGGTCTTTCCCGCTGTTCTCGGGCGCGCGCGGGAGGCGTCCAATACCTTCTCGGTCAAGTCCGGCTCGTCAGGCGGCCTGACTGGAGTGAAGATCGGCTCCTTCTGGTCGGGCAACCCGGCACGAGGCCTTCCCCGCCACAACTCCACCATCGTGCTGCTCGATCAGCAGACAGGCCGGCTCGGCGCAGTGATCGAGGCGGGAAAGGTCAACGCCTACAGGACGGCGGCTGCCGACGCAGTTGCGGCCGACCTTCTCGCGAGGAGGCAAGCCAAGGTTCTAGCGATATTCGGCGC
Organism: Mesorhizobium sp. M4A.F.Ca.ET.022.05.2.1; assembly: GCF_003998845.1. NCBI lineage: Bacteria > Pseudomonadati > Pseudomonadota > Alphaproteobacteria > Hyphomicrobiales > Phyllobacteriaceae > Mesorhizobium > Mesorhizobium sp. M4A.F.Ca.ET.022.05.2.1. The sequence goes on from NZ_RZOJ01000022.1 coordinate 25,242, forward strand.
CGGCAACCAGGCGAGCTTCGAAGTGACGGCCCTGGCGCGCATCCGTCCAATCGAAACTGTTCTGGTCGTGGCCCGGCCTTCGCCGCAACGCGATGCCTTTGTCAACCAGATCGGCGAACGGGGCCTGGAGGCGCACGCCATGTCGGACGAAGAGGCGGTGCGCGCGGCCGACATCGTGGTGACGGCGACGCCCTCACGCGAACCGCTGTTCGACGCCGCTTGGGTGAAGCCCGGAACACATGTTGTTAGCATGGGCTCGGACGCGGCGGGCAAGCATGAATTGCCAAGCGACCTGTTGTCGAAGGCAAGCCTGTTCTGCGACTTGCTTTCGCAGTCCGTCCAGATCGGCGAGTTCCAACACCTCCGCGACGCGATCGACGCCGGCCTGCTTGCCGTAACACCAATCGGCGACGTCATTGAAAAGCGTGCGCCCGGACGCCGCTTCGAAGACGAAATCACAGTCTTCGACAGTTCCGGTATCTCCCTGCAGGACCTCTACATGGCAGATGTGCTGATCCGAGAAAAGCTCCGCCGATGATCTTGACTGGAGCTTGACGAAATCTACTTCATATGTGCTCAGCCAAACGACATCTTGCATTGTGCTTTCAGCCATCGAGCAAGATCGTGAACTTTCCCTGACAGGTCGGTTTCTCCTATCCATATGAGCCCATAGTGGCTTCCGTCGGGATCGAAACCGGCCGGCGCGATGAGCCGCTCTCTATCTATGTCGTCGGTTGCAAGGACCATGGGACTGAGCGCAACTCCCAACCCCGCGGCTGCGGCTTCAACGATCAGGAAGTGATGGTCGTAGAAGCGGATTTCCGTGGGGCGCGGCACCGAGGAGTGGATGGATAACCAATGCGACCAAGCGTCCGGCCGGGTCTTTGAACCCAAAGCGACATATTCCCCCGATGCAAACGCCGGCACGAGCTGAGGGCTCATGACTGGCCCCACCCTCTCAGGAAAGAGGCGCTGGACATGCCAGGCGTCGGGTAGCCCGAAGTCGAGCCGGCGAATGGCGAGATCTATCCGGTCGCGACGGAACTCGACGGGACCGCCACCCACTGACAGATGTAAGGCGATCTCGGGATGCGCACTGTGGAAGTTTGGCAGTCGCGGAATGAGCCAACGCATCGCGACCGAGGGCTCGCATGAGAGAACCAGGGCGTTTTGCTGAACGTTGGCAGCCCGCAAGCCTTCGACGGTTGTCGCCAATTCCGTGAAGAAGCGGCCAAGGGTAAGGTTGAGCGTCTCCCCGGCCGCCGTGAGGCGCAAACCCCGGCCACTTTTCTCAAAAAGTTTGAATCCAAGGTCTTCGGACAGCTTGGTAATCCGACGGCTGACGGCGCCATGGGTCAAGGCGAGACTGTCTGCGGCCAGCCGGACGGAGCCGAGACGAGCCGTCTTCTCGAACGCTCGCAGATCATCCAGTGAGGGTATTTCGGACCGCTTCATCGGTGAGTTTCTATCACCGATTAGACATAGAAACTATCGCTTTTCAAGAGGCGTAGGATCGGCATGATTGATCCATGCGAACCAATAGCCAATATACGATCGGTATCCTCGCCGACGACCTGACCAGCGCCGCGGATGGCGCCGGACCGTTCGTCGAGCGAGGTTTGCAAGCTGTAGTCGGCCGAGCCTGCCTGCCGGCGGAGGAGGCAACGATCGTCGCCGTCGACAGCGGATCGCGATCTGCTACCGCCTCGCAGGCTGCGGAACTCGCGGCGGAGCTTGCCGTGCAGCTCGCGTCGCGCGATGTCCTCTACAAGACCGTGGACTCCACTCTGCGGGGCCATGTGGCGGCTGAACTGGAGGCCGCTTTCAAGGCAAGCGGCCGCAAGATGCTCGTCTTTGCTCCGGCGTTCCCTGCGGCAGGTCGCACGACCCTGGGCGGCGTTCAGCTCGTTGATGGCGTGCCGGTAGCGGAGACCGCCTATGGTCGCGACCCCGTTCATCCGGCGCGGCAGTCACGGCTGGTCGACTTTGTTCCGGCCTCCGTCAGCAACGCCGTCATTCTCGATGCCACGACGCAGGATGATCTCGACACACAGATTGCCGCCCTGCCGGATCCGGAAGCGATCCTTTGGGTGGGTTCCCCGGGCATGGCGTCGGCCCTGGCGAAGCGCCTTGGGCCGGTTGCGGCTGCATCGAATGCGACCGTGGCGGCCTGTGGCGACATTCTCGTCGCGATCGGCAGCGCCAACCCCCTCAGCCATCGTCAGGCCGATCAGATCGCGGCGGACGCTCTGGTTACCTTGCTTCGGGCTCCGGCCCAGCGCGCGGATGATCCCATGTCCGTCTTACACGACATCGCTCGGGATGCGGCTGGACGACTGCTCGACAAGCGCTTCGATGTCGTGATCGCCACCGGCGGGGATACCATGGAAGCGATTCTCGACCTCCTGGAGATCCGGGGCTTCGAGGTCCTGCGGGAGCTCGAGCCAGGCTTTCCGCTGGGCCGCGCCTTCCTCAGGGATGGGCGCGAGCTTCTTATCGGCATGAAGGCAGGCGGCTTCGGTGACGACGACACGCTGCGCCGCGCAATCGCCCAACTGCGCCAGAATGCGTTAGAACCAGGACAGGCATTGTCATGACGCAAGCCGCTCCCCTTGCCATCACGATGGGCGACGCCTCCGGCATCGGCCCGGAGATCGTGTCGAAGACATTGGCCAACGGCAGTGAACGCGCGGTCGTTTTCGGCAGCTACCTGGTTATGGAGGAAGTCGTCCATCGCCTTGGTCTCGACCTAACGGTTAGGCGTATTGCCGGACCTGAAGAGGGGCGCTTCGTGCCGCGGTCCATCGAGATCGTCGAAGCGACCCAAATCTTGGCGCTACCGCCACTTGGGATCGTCAACGCTACTTCCGGCCAAGCTTCCTTCGACGCAATCACATCCGCCATAACGGCCGCCAAGGCCGGCAGCGTGAGCGGTATCGTTACCGCGCCTATCAACAAGGAAGCGATGGGATGCGCGGGCATTCGCTATCCAGGACACACCGAGATTCTGGCGGAGTATGGCGGCGCAAAGCGAGTCGCCATGATGCTGGCCAATGACGATATCCGCACGGTCCTGGTCACCATCCACACATCCCTTCGCAAGGCCATCGACCAGGCCGATTTCGACGCGCAGATGTCTGCGATCCGGTTGGCGCATGACGGCGGCAAGGCCCTCGGGATCGCGGCACCGCGAGTTGCAGTCGCAGGGCTCAATCCACACGCCGGTGAAGGTGGTCTCTTCGGTGACGAAGAAATCCGGATCATAGCGCCTGCGATTGAGGCGGCGCGCGCCGAGGGCATTGATGCCAGCGGACCCTGGCCCGGCGACACGGTATACATGCAGGCCCGCAAGGGTCGCTTCGATGTGGTCGTAGCCCAATATCACGATCAGGGGCTGATCCCGGTGAAATATCTTGGCCTCGAAAAGGGCGTCAACATCACGCTGGGACTGCCGTTCGTCCGCACTAGCCCCGACCACGGAACGGCGTTCGATATCGCAGGTCAAGGCATAGCCGATCCCACGAGTCTGGAAACCGCGATCGCTTATGCACGGCGGCTTGTGGCTGCGCAAACCGAGACCAAAGAACATGAAAGGCTAATCTGATGGGCCTCCGCTTCATCTTCATGCTCACGCGCAACGACCGCACCGTCGAGGACGCGTCGAAACAACTTCAGACCGCTTTGAAGCTCGGCGTACGCCATATCGGCTTCAAAGATATCGGTCTGCCGACCGACCAGCTGACGGCCCTCAACGCCGCCATCAAGGCGGGCGGCGCGACCTCCTATCTCGAGGTTGTGTCACTCGACCGGGACAGCGAGATCGTTTCGGCACGCGCCGCGACCGAGATTGGCGTGGATGTGTTGCTGGGCGGTACGCGCGTCGATGACGTCCTGCCGGTGATCGCCGGCACAGACATCCAGTATTGCCCCTTCCCGGGCCGTATCATGGGCCATCCCAGCGTTCTGGAGGGGAGCATCGAGGAGATCGTCGAAAGTGCCAAGGCGCTTGCGGGGCGGGAGGGCGTGCATGGCCTTGACCTGCTGGCTTACCGGTCCAAGGAAGACGTTCCAGCTCTTATGAGGGCGGTCTGCGCCGCCGTGTCCAAGCCCGTCTACATCGCCGGCTCCATCGACACGCCCGAGCAGATCGCCGTGGTGAAGGCGGTTGGCGCTGCCGGCTTCACGATCGGCACCGCCGCGCTCGATGGCAAATATCCGGCGCAGGAGGACGGCGTGCCGGGTCAGCTCGCCGCGATCATTCGCGACGTCGCCGCGCTCAACAATCATATTTCACCATTCCACAAGAGAAACCTGACGAACGCGTTCCAGCGCTTCTCCGACACCTGGACGCCGAAGATCGCGGGCCAGGTCAACGGTATGCAGATCAAGCTCGCCAAATTCGAGGGCGAACTTTCCTGGCGTTTCCACAAGAAGGAGGACGAGCTCTTCTTCGTGCACAAGGGGCGTCTTCTCATGAAGTTTCGTGACCGTGACGAGATTGTCGAGGCGGGCGAATTCATCATCGTGCCGCATGGCGTCGAGCATTGCCCAGTCGCCCTGGACGACACCTGCGATGTGATGCTGCTCGAGCCGGGCACCACGCCGAACACCGGCACGGCAGCCGATGCGCGAAGGATTGCTGAACGCGGCCAGGTTTGAGGAGCGTGCGCGAACTAGTAAACTGGCACCGAAATTCGGTGGCACAGTAATTCACTCCGACAGGTTCTCAATCATGCAATCCAATGCTATCCGCCTCGATTTCCGCTCTGATACGGTCACCCGCCCCACCGCGCAAATGCGTGCGGCGATGGCGGCCGCCGACGTGGGCGACGATGTGTTGGGCGATGATTTCACAGTCCAGGCGCTCGAGGCGCGTGTTGCCGCGATGTTCGGCAAAGATGCGGGACTCCTGCTGCCGACCGGCACCATGGCCAATCTCGCTGCGATCATGAGTCATTGCCAGCGCGGCGAGGAGTATCTCTGCGCGAGCGGAGCGCATACCTATCTGTGGGAAGCCGGGGGCGCTGCCGTGCTGGGCTCGGTCCAGCCTCAGCCTTTGCCGGTCCGGGCCGACGGCACGATCCCCATCGAGGATCTACACGCCGCGGTTAAGGACGACGATCCGCATTTTGCAGTCACGCGTCTGGTCACCATTGAGAACACGTTCGCCGGGCGGGTTTTGCCGCGAGAACATCTGGCCGAGGTCGTCGAATTTGCGCGGGAGCGGAAGCTCGCCACCCATCTTGACGGTGCGCGGCTGTTCAACGCGGCTGCGGCGCTCGGCGTTGATGTCGGATACTTGGCAGAGGGCTTCGATAGCGTGTCGTTGTGCCTTTCAAAGGGGCTCGGGGCGCCGCTCGGATCAGTGCTGGTCGGCGATGCCCCATTGATCGCCCGTGCGCGCCGGTTGCGCAAGATGCTCGGCGGCGGCATGCGACAGGCCGGAATAATAGCAGCTGCGGGGCTGTACGCGCTCGACCATCATGTTGACCGTCTGATCGAGGACCACGCCAACGCCCGGGCGCTCGCGGACGGCTTCATGGGAATTGAAGAACTGACGGTGACACCGCCGCAGTCCAACGTGGTGTTTGTCGATCTCGCGCCCGAGTTGGCGACCCGGCTATCACAGGCGCTGCGTGAACTCGGCATCGCGGCGAGTTTCTGGCCGGGTGGACGAATGCGCTGGGTCACCCATCTCGACGTCGATCGTGTCGCCGTTGCCGAGGCAATCGCAGCGGTGCGCAAGGTCGCTGAGAGTCGGAGATGAAAGGTACCCCAAAGTCGCACGATGGCGCCAAGCCACGCGGGCGGGAGGTCGAATCCTTGCGGCGAGTTGTGCTCCGAGCCTCCGTACGAGCTCAAGACTTCAAGCCTCACAACGACGACTATTTAAGGTTTCATTTCCTGCGTGCCCTGTCCGCGCCGCAGTCCCTCAACGAGACACCCGGCTGTCAGCGCGGGCTGGGTCAAGTTTTGGCTTCGACAACCTGAGCAGCGTCATCTTCGCACCCAGCAGGGGTAAATCGCTCTGCTCTCCAGGACATTCAGCCCACCGATGGCGAGCCCTGGCCTCTTGATATCAAGCGCTGCCCCTACCAGTCCATCACAACCTTACCCGAATTGCCGCTCCGCATCGCATCGAACCCGACCTGAAAATCGTCGATGCCGATGCGGTGGGTGATCAGGCCCGAGACGTCTAGCGGCCCCTGCACCAGGGCGATCATCTTGTACCAGGTCTCGAACATCTCGCGGCCGTAGATGCCCTTGAGATGCAGCATCTTGAAGATGACCTTGTTCCAATCGATCTCGAAGCCGGTCGGCGCGATGCCGAGGATGGCGATCTTGCCGCCATTGTTCATGGTGTCGATCATGTCGCGGAAGGCGGGGGCGGCGCCGGACATCTCCAGGCCGACGTCAAAGCCCTCGGTCATGCCGAGCTTCGGCATGACGTCGCGCAGCTTTTCCTTCGAGGCGTCGACGACGTGCTGGACGCCGAGCTTGCGCGCCAGGTCCAGCCGGACCGGATTGATGTCGGTGATGACCACCTTTCGCGCGCCGACGCATTGCGCCACCAGCGCGCCCATGATGCCGATCGGCCCGGCGCCGGTGACCAGCACGTCCTCGCCGACCAGATCGAAGGACAATGCGGTGTGGACGGCATTGCCCAAGGGATCGAAGATCGCCGCGATCTCGTCGGGCACGTCGTCGGGGATCGGCACGACATTGTGCTGCGGGATCGCCACGTATTCGCCGAAGGCGCCGGGCCGGTTGACGCCAACGCCGAGCGTGTTGCGGCAGAGATGCCCCCTGCCCGCGCGGCAGTTGCGGCAATGGCCGCAGACGATGTGGCCCTCGCCGGACACGCGCTGGCCGAGCTTGTACTCGGTGACCGCGGCGCCGAAATCGGCGACGGTGCCGACGAATTCATGGCCGGTCACCATCGGCACCGGCACCGTCTTCTGTGCCCACTGGTCCCAGTTGTAGATGTGAACGTCGGTGCCGCAGATCGCGCTTTTCCTGACCTTGATCAGCACGTCGTTGGGGCCGATCTCCGGCACCGGCACCTCTTCCATCCAGATGCCCGGTTCGGCCTTGGCCTTCACCAGCGCCTTCATCATGTTGGACATTCTTTTGTTCCTTGATTCTTTTGATCCGGAATCGTTTTCGGCGCTCAGGAAATCACGCCGAGTTCGCGTCCCACGGCGCCAAATGCCTCAACTGCCCTGTCGATATCGGCGCTGGAATGCGCCGCCGACATCTGGGTGCGGATGCGTGACTGGCCCTTCGGCACCACCGGGAAGGAAAAGCCGATGACATAGATGCCGCGCTTCAGCATGCGCGATGCCATCTCCTGCGCGAGCGCGGCATCGCCCAGCATCACCGGGATGATCGGATGATCGGCACCAGCCAGCGTGAAGCCCAGCTTGCCCATCTGAGACCGGAAGCGTTCCGCATTGGCATAGAGGCGCTCGCGCAAGGCGCCGCCATTGCGGATCATGTCGAACACCTTGATCGAGGCGCCGGCGATCGCCGGCATCAGCGTGTTGGAGAACAGGTAGGGCCGCGAGCGCTGGCGCAGCCAGTCGACCACCTGGGTTTTGCCTGAGGTGTAGCCGCCGGAAGCGCCGCCCAGCGCCTTGCCGAGCGTGCCGGTGATGATATCCACCCTGCCCTCCACGCCACAATGCTCGGCCGAGCCACGGCCGTTCCTGCCGACGAAGCCGACGGCGTGGCTGTCGTCGACCATGACCATGGCGTCGTATTTCTCGGCGAGATCGCAGACGCCCTTGAGGTTGGCGATGATGCCGTCCATCGAGAACACGCCGTCGGTGGCGATCAGCCGGAAGCGGCAATCCTTCGCTTCCTTCAGCCGCGCTTCGAGATCTGCCATGTCGTTGTTGGCGTAGCGGAAGCGCTTTGCCTTCGACAGCCTGACGCCGTCGATGATCGAGGCATGGTTCAGCGCGTCGGAGATGATGGCGTCCTCCTCGCCGAGCAGCGTCTCGAACAGGCCGCCATTGGCGTCGAAGCAGGAGCCGTAGAGCATGGTGTCGTCCATGC
>NZ_RZOJ01000230.1:0-9746 GCF_003998845.1 Mesorhizobium sp. M4A.F.Ca.ET.022.05.2.1
TGCTTTGCTGTCGGCGGGGGTTCTTGAACCATGGGCAGCGCGGACGTCATACTCGTGATCAACCTGTTCGTCGCCGGACTGCTGGCGGCGGCGTTCATGACGATCGCCATCTACGACAAAAACCGGGTGTCGGCGCGCTGGCTGGCCTTCGGCTACATGATCGGCATGGTCTATTTCGCCCTCGAATTCGTCATCCCCGCCTTCGACAATGCCCGGCTCCCGGTCGTCGCCGCCTTTGCCGTCTTCCTCGGCGCCACCATCGTCTTCAATGGCGGCCTTGCCCACAAATACGGCGTGGCGCCGCCATGGTGGCCGATGCTGCTCTTCCTGGCCATCGCTTCCGTCGGGGTCTATCTCGTGCAGGAATTGCCGCGCCAGTCGCTGACCGCGATGATGGCCTATCAGCTTCCCTACGCCGTCATGCAGTTCACCGCGCTCGGCATCGTCTGGTCGTCCAGGCAAAGGCGCGAGCGGCTCGACACCATACTGATGGGCGTGCTGACGGCCAGCGCGCTGCAGTTCGCCTCCAAGCCCTTCATCGCGCATGCGCTGGGCGGCCGCGGCGCCGACCCGCAGTCCTATGTGCAGACGAGCTACGCGCTGGTGTCGCAATCGCTCGGCACCGTGTTCGGCCTGGCGCTAGCGCTGCTTGCGCTGGCCATACTGGTGCGCGACGTGCTGGCCGAGGCGACGTCGAAATCGGAAACCGACGCCCTGTCCCGGCTGCTCAACCGCGGCGGCTTCGAGCGCCATGCCGAAATCACCCTGAGAGACGCCGCGCGCCGTGGCGTTCCGGTGGCGCTGGTGATCGCCGACCTCGACCATTTCAAGGGCATCAACGACAATTTCGGCCACGCCTGCGGCGACCGGGTGATCGAGACCTTCGCCGGTTTCCTGCGCGAGGCGGCGGCCGACCATCACGTCGCCGGGCGCATCGGCGGCGAGGAGTTCGCCATCATCCTGCCGGGCACCAATCTCGCGGCCGCGCGGCTGTTCGCCGAAGGCGCGCGCAGCGCGTTCGGCGCCCTGCCGATCGACAGCCTGCCGGCCGAGCATCGCTGCAGCGCCAGCTTCGGCGTCGCCGAACTCGGCGCGGGCGAGGGCTTTTCCGATCTGTTGCGGCGCGCCGACGAGGCGCTCTATCAGGCCAAGGGCGGCGGCCGCGACTGCGTGCGCGTCTCGCCCGGGCCGGCCGGGCGGCAGGCGTCTGCTTTCTTCAACGGCAGGGGCTGAGGTTCGGCATTTCGCCGTCGGACAGACCGTACATATAGGAGCGGCCCTTGATGAAGACCGGCGGCTGGTAGCAACCGCGGCCAACGGTCTCGTCGGATTCGTTCTCGTAGATCACGTCGGGCTCGCCGGCACTGGTAAAGTTCGACAGCTCCTTGGCGTGCCTGCCTTCGCCGACGATGATGCGCTTGTAGCCGGCGGCGCTGTCGATGACGAGATTGCCGAAGGAATCGGCATAGACGCGGTCGTGGTGGCGCAGCCCGGCTTCGGCCGGCGCCGTGAAGCCGACGGCAAGTGCCGCCAGCGCAAGCGCCGCAAGGCGCAGTCTGCTCGAATTCGAACGCATGGCACCCTCCGGTTGCTTCGACCGTTTCGGTCTGGAGCCTGTTCGAATCGGAAATTAACCTTTTCTTAACCTTTGTTAAGAGCCGGCCCGCTTTCGCGGCCAGACTTTAACAAACATGGTTAATTTCGGCCGACGGGGTGGCCATCTTTCGGCCATGCTTGCCCGCAGCATCGCGCCACCTCGACCAGCCGTTTGAGCCGGGTGAGCTTGATCAGGAACGACATCGTGGCTAGCGTGCCGCGCACAGGAGGGGCAGCACATGGCGTTACGCCGCTTGGTTCGGGGATTGCTCCTTGCTCCGTTGCTCGCTGCAGCAGCGGCCTGTGTGCCGCAGGACGGCGCGCCCAAGGCGGCATCGCCAGCGATCTCTCCCGCTCCGGCTCTGCAGGCCACCGCACCCGCCGCGCCGCCTGCGCCTGCAACGGCATCCGCAGCCAAGATCACCACCGACCTCACTGCGCCGCGATCGGCAGTCGGCATGGCCACCTACAAATGCAATGGCTCAGTGATCTCCATCCAAAATCTCGGCACGTCGCTGCGTGTGGCAGGGGCGGATGGCTGGACAGAGGAGTTTGCGGCGTCGCCCGCCAACCAGAGCAGCCGCTACCAAGCGGCGACGACGCATGACGCAGTTGTGATCGACGGACGCGAGGCGCTGCTGATGAAGAAGGGGTCGACGCCGCTCACCTGCAGAAGGTAGGCAATCTTCATCGACATGCCGCACTGCAGCGAACCATTGCGCCGGCTTTCGGACGCGCCCTAATCGATTGAAGCAAAAGCCGGCCCTTTTTTCAGACTAAATGACGTTTCCAAAACGATTTTCCGGCTTTGACGCGGTGCAAAAAGAGCATTAGAAACCGGCTGTCCGAAGTCGCAACCGGGAACGGCAATGCCGCTTTTCCGCTGAGGCTCCAGGAGACGCCGAACTGGGGGAGCCATGAGCAAATCACCAGCCACCCGCGAATTTGCCAGACGTGAACGGCCGCTTTCGCCGCACCTGAGCGTGTACCGGCCGCCGATCACAATGACCATGTCGATCATCCATCGCATCACCGGCGGTGCGCTCTACTTCGGCACGCTGCTGGTGGCGCTCTGGCTGATGGCAGCGGCGAGTTCCGAGGCCACGTTCGATCTCGTCAACTGGGCCTTCGGCTCGTGGCTGGGGCGGCTGGTGCTGTTCGGCTACACTTGGGCGCTAATGCACCACATGCTGGGCGGCGTACGCCACCTGGTCTGGGACACCGGCGCCGGGCTCGAGAAGCACACGGCCTCGAAGATCGCCTGGGCGACACTGGCCGGCTCGATCCTGCTCACGCTGCTGATCTGGATCGCCGGCTACATGGCGCGGGGAGCCTGACCATGAGCGGCAAGAACACCGACATGCGCACGCCGCTGGCCAAGGTCCGCGGCCTTGGCTCGGCCCGCGAGGGCACTTCACATTTCTGGCGTCAGCGGCTGACGGCGATCGCCAACATCCCGCTGATCCTGTTCTTCGTCGGCTTCCTGATCGCGCTCAACGGCCACGGCTACACGGAAGTGCGGACGGCGCTCGCCAATCCGTTCGTGGCGCTGGTGCTGGCGCTGGTGCTGATTTCCGGCCTCTACCACATGCGGCTCGGCATGCAGGTGATCATCGAGGATTACGTGCATGGCGAAGGCATGAAGCTGGCGCTGATTGCGCTCAACACATTCTTTTCCGTAGCGGTCGGCGTCGCCTCGCTCTTCGCCCTGCTCAAACTGGCATTCGGAGGCTGACATTTTGGCCAAGGACGCGAAATCAGCCAATTCCGCCTACACTTTCGTCGATCACAAGTTCGACGTGGTGATCGTCGGCGCCGGCGGCGCCGGCCTGCGCGCCACGCTCGGCATGGCCGAGCAGGGCCTGCGCACCGCTTGCATCACCAAGGTGTTCCCGACGCGCTCGCACACGGTGGCGGCGCAAGGCGGCATCGCCGCCTCGCTCTCCAACATGGGCCCGGACTCCTGGCAGTGGCACATGTACGACACCGTCAAGGGCTCGGACTGGCTGGGCGACGTCGACGCCATGGAATACATGGTGCGCGAGGCGCCGGCCGCCGTCTACGAGCTCGAGCATTACGGCGTGCCGTTCTCGCGCACCGAGGAAGGCAAGATCTACCAGCGGCCGTTCGGCGGCCACATGATGAACTATGGCGACGGCCCGCCGGTGCAGCGCACCTGCGCCGCGGCCGACCGCACCGGCCACGCCATCCTGCACACGCTCTACGGCCAGTCGCTGAAGAACAACGCGCAGTTCTTCATCGAGTATTTCGCGCTCGACCTGATCATGGAGCCGGACGGCACCTGCACCGGCGTCGTCGCCTGGAACCTCGACGACGGCACCATCCACCGCTTCTCGGCCAAGATGGTGGTGCTGGCGACCGGCGGCTACGGCCGCGCCTATTTCTCGGCGACGTCGGCGCATACCTGCACCGGCGACGGCGGCGGCATGGCCGCGCGTGCCGGACTGCCGCTGCAGGACATGGAGTTCGTTCAGTTCCACCCGACCGGCATCTATGGCGCCGGCTGCCTGATCACCGAGGGCGCGCGCGGCGAGGGCGGCTATCTCGTCAATTCCGAGGGCGAGCGCTTCATGGAGCGCTACGCGCCGTCGGCCAAGGACCTCGCCTCGCGCGACGTCGTCTCACGCTGCATGACGCTGGAGATCCGCGAGGGACGCGGCGTCGGCAAGAACAAGGACCACATCTTCCTGCATCTCGACCATCTCGATCCGGCGGTGCTCCATGAGCGGCTGCCCGGCATCTCGGAGTCGGCGAAGATCTTCGCCGGCGTCGATCTCACCAAGGATCCGATCCCGGTGCTGCCGACGGTGCACTACAATATGGGCGGCGTGCCGACCAACTACTGGGGCGAGGCGCTCAACCCGACGGCCGCGAACCCGGACAAGGTGTCGCCAGGCCTGATGGCGGTCGGCGAGGCCGGCTGCGCCTCGGTGCACGGCGCCAACCGGCTCGGCTCCAACTCGCTGATCGATCTCGTCGTGTTCGGCCGCGCGGCGGCGATCCGCGCCGGCCAGGTGATCGACCGCAAGTCGGCGATCCCGGCGCCCAACGAAGCCTCGGTCGAGAAGATCATGGACCGTTTCGACCGGCTTCGCCACGCCAACGGCTCGACGCCGACGGCGGTGCTTCGCGAGAAGATGCAGAAGGCGATGCAGGAAGACGCGGCGGTGTTCCGCACACAGGAATCGCTGGAAAACGGCTGCAAGCGCATTTCGCAGATCTGGGGCGAGCTCAAGGACATAAAAGTGTTCGACCGCTCGATGATCTGGAATTCGGATCTGGTCGAGACGCTGGAGCTCGAAAACCTGATGGCCAACGCCATCACCACGGTCTACGGCGCCGAGGCGCGCAAGGAGAGCCGCGGCGCGCATGCGCGGGAAGATTTCTCGGCCCGCGACGACGCCGCCTGGCGCAAGCACACGCTGGCCCATCTCAGCGAGGACGGCAAGGTGACGCTGACCTATCGTCCGGTGCACACCGAGCCGCTGCTGGCCGAGAAGGACGGCGGCATCAGCCTCGCCAAGATCGCGCCGAAGGCCAGGGTGTACTGACGATGGCGCTGGCGGCAACGGGATATTCCGGCACCCCGCTTCCGGCCAAGCTCGGCCTGAAGGACGGCATGGTCGCCGCCTTCATCGCGCTGCCGCCGGAGCTGGATGATCTTGCCGGAGCCGTGGACTTTGCCGCGATCGACCGGCTGGCCGACTGGTCGGAAATTTCTGGTCGCCAGAGATACGATGCCGTGCATGCCTTCACCCGGCGGCGCGCCGAGATCGAGGACGGCCTTGCCGGCATCGAGACGGCGATCAAGCGCGACGGCATGGTCTGGGTTTCATGGCCGAAGAAGGCGTCGAAGGTGGCGACCGACGTCACCGAGGACGTCATCCGCGCCGAGGCGCTGAAGCGCGACCTGGTCGACGTCAAGGTCGCGGCCGTGAACGAAATCTGGTCCGGGCTGAAGCTCGTCATCCGAAAGGACCGCAGGTAATGGTCGAACTCACGCTTCCCAAGAATTCGAAGGTTCAGCAGGGCAAGACCTGGCCGAAGCCGGAAGGCGCCACCAATCTTCGCGAATACCGCATCTACCGCTGGTCGCCGGACGACGACGAGAACCCGCGCATGGACACCTACTTCGTCGACATGGACGATTGCGGGCCGATGGTGCTCGACGCCCTGCTCTACATCAAGAACAAGATCGACCCGACGCTGACGCTGCGCCGCTCCTGCCGCGAAGGCATTTGCGGCTCCTGCGCGATGAACATCGACGGCTCCAACACGCTCGCCTGCACCAAGGGCTGCGACGACATTTCCGGCGCGGTGAAAGTCTATCCGCTGCCGCATATGCCGGTGATCAAGGACCTGGTGCCCGACCTCACCAATTTCTACGCCCAGCACGCCTCGATCGAGCCGTGGCTGAAGACGGTGTCGCCGGAGCCGGCCAAGGAATGGCTGCAGAGCCATGAGGACCGCGAGAAGCTCGACGGGCTCTACGAATGCATCCTGTGCGCCTGCTGCTCGACCTCCTGCCCGAGCTACTGGTGGAACGGCGACCGCTATCTCGGCCCGGCGGTGCTGCTGCAAGCCTATCGCTGGCTGATCGACAGCCGCGACGAGGCCAAGGGCGAGCGGCTCGACAATCTCGAGGACCCGTTCCGGCTCTATCGCTGCCACACCATCATGAACTGCGCGCAGGCGTGCCCCAAGGGCCTGAACCCGGCCAAGGCGATCGCCGAGATCAAGAAGATGATGGTGGAGCGGCGAGTTTAGGCTGCGAATGAAGCCGCTGCCTGACGATTTCGCGCCGGAAGTGATTACGGCGATCCGCGCGCGGCTGGAGATGGCCCGGGCGCAAGGGGCAAATGTCCTGTTCGCCATCGAGAGCGGCAGCCGCGCCTGGGGCTTCCCGTCTCCCGACAGCGATTATGATTGCCGTTTCCTCTACGTCCGCCCGGTCGCCGACCACCTCGTGCTGGAGCAGGCGCGCGACGTGATCGAGTTCCCCATCGAGGGCGAGATCGACGCCGGCGGCTGGGATTTGCGCAAGGCGCTACTGCTGGCGCTCGGCGGCAACGCCGTCATTGTCGAATGGGCGAAATCGCCAATCGTCTACGAGGAAGTTCCGGGCTTCCGGCAGCGTCTTCTCGACCTGCTTGCTGAGATCGTCGACCCGGTCAGGGTTTCGCGGCATTATCTCGGCCTCGCGCGTTCGCATGTCGCCAGAATCGGCAGCATCGCCGGCGAGGTGAAGCTCAAGAAGCTGTTCTATTTCATCCGTCCGATCGTCGCGCTCGACTGGATGGAACAGCGCAGCTTTGCCAGCCTGCCGCCGATGAGCATGCTCGACTGCCTGGCCGAGACGGTGATCCCGACACGAGCAGGCGAGGAGATCCTCCGGCTGATCGACAGGAAACGTGAGACACGCGAGCTGGGGACCGGCCCTATCCCGGTCGAGATCGCGCGCTATCTGGAAGCGCGCTATGGTCATCACGAAATGAACTTGGCCGGTTCGGTCCGGGATGAGGCTCGGCAGGCCTACAACCGCGCCCTGGCAACGGCCTTTTATCGTCGGGAGGCAGAACGGCAATGAGCGAAGACCTTCCCATCCTCTCTCCGGCCGAAGCGCGTGTGCTCGGCTGCCTGATCGAGAAGAAGGAATTGACGCCGGACGTCTATCCGCTGACGCTCAATGCAGCGCTTGCCGCCGCCAACCAGAAGACGGCGCGCGAGCCGGTGATGGCGCTGGAACAGACCGAGGTGCATCGGGCCCTGAAGCTGCTTGAGCAGAAGGGGCTGGTGCGGCAGATGTTCGGTTCGCGCGTGGAGCGCTATGAGCATCAGATGGCGCAGCGATTCTCGCTGACCACGCCGCAGACCGCCTTGGTCGGCCTGCTCCTGCTGCGCGGGCCGCAAACCGCCTATGAGCTGTTGGCGCGAAGCGAGCGTATGGCGCGGTTTTCGTCGATCGAGGATCTGCGCGGTGAACTCGACATGCTGATCGGCCGCCGGCCGGCGCTCGTTCAGGAGATACCGCGCGGGCCAGGCCAGCGCGAAGATCGCTATGTGCATCTGCTCGCAGGGCGGGTGGATGTGGCGGCGGTCGCGGCGGCGCCTTGGCAGCCGCCGGCGTCATCGGGCTCCGATCTTGAAGCCCGGGTGCTGGCGCTTGAAGAGGAGGTGGCGGCGCTGCGTGCCAAGCTCGAGGCACTGAGCGGGTAGTAGTGCCTTAATGCAGTAGTCTCGCATCCGGGCCGAAGTCGGGGCTGCCCCTCATTGCCCTGCCGGGCATTTCTCCCCGTAAACGGGGAGAAAGAGGCTGGCCGCGACTTTGGCGCCAAGACTTGCAGCGCTGGAGATTGGCGAAACCATCGGTGACAGCGCCCCTCTCCCCGTCACTATATGGGGAGAGGACGCCGGCAGGCAGGTGAGGGGCAGCACCCAGCGTCTGTAATAATGAGCAAGCGCCGGCAGACCGACGTCAATCACCCCAGTTTCGCGTCGAGCGTAACCTTGATGGCGCCGAGCGCCTTCGAGACCGGGCATTCGGCCTTGGCCTTCTCGGCCAGCTCGTTGAACTTTGCTGCGTCGATGCCCGGCACCTTGCCGACGACGGTGAGAGCGCTGCCGGTGATGCCGGTGCCGGGCACCAGCGTCACCACCGCCTTGGCGTCGAGTTCGGTGGCGGGCGTGCCATTCTCGGCGAGGAAGTGCGAGAACTGCATGGCGTAGCAGCCGGCGTGCGCGGCGGCGATGAGCTCCTCCGGGTTGGTGCCGGATTTGCCGCTCTCGTCCTCGAAGCGCGCCTTGAACGAATAGGGTGTACCTTTCAGCGCCCCGCTCTGGGAGTCGAGCGTGCCCTTGCCTTCCTTCAGATTGCCATTCCAGACGGCGTTCGCGGTACGGTCCATGAAATCCTCCTTGATCGTCGGGGTTGCGCCGGCAGAGCGCCGGCGTTCCCCAGGACTATAGCGCGGGCACGCGCGAAGGCCACCGCGCTCTTGGAGCGGTGGCATCCAAAATTCTTCTAAAAAAAACGCGCGAAAAAATGTCGACTTCCATCGAACTCGACCGTCCTACGGGCGGCCACGGATTTCGCGGCCGGATGGAGGCTCACATGGACGGTTTGTTTTTCGCGCTGTGGAAATGCCCTGAGCACAAGGCCGGGCGACAGGAAGACTAT
The DNA here is from genome assembly GCF_003998845.1 of Mesorhizobium sp. M4A.F.Ca.ET.022.05.2.1. Classification (NCBI taxonomy): domain Bacteria; kingdom Pseudomonadati; phylum Pseudomonadota; class Alphaproteobacteria; order Hyphomicrobiales; family Phyllobacteriaceae; genus Mesorhizobium; species Mesorhizobium sp. M4A.F.Ca.ET.022.05.2.1. The sequence goes on from NZ_RZOJ01000230.1 coordinate 8,795, forward strand.
TGGCTCGATCCGCCGCCCTCCGGCTTCGGCCGGCTGCTGGCAGCGGTCGCCATCATCGGCATCGCGGCATGCCTTCTCGATCATGCGGCGGCGTTCGGAGGCGCGGCTGACACCATCATCACCGCATCCTATGGTCCATCACAACACGGGAGATCGGAATGAGATATGTCTGCCTGGTCTATGGCGAGGAACAGAGCCTTTATGCGTTGACCCCGGAAGGATCGGCCAAGCTAGACGCCGATTCGCTGGCCTATGACAGATCGTTGGACCAACAAGGCAAGCTGATCATCGCGCAGGCGCTGCAATCGGTGAAGACGTCGAAGAGCGTACGGCGGCGCAACGGGAAAAGACTGGTCACCGACGGCCCCTTCGCCGAGACCAAGGAGCAGTTGCTCGGCTTCGTCATGATCGAGGCCGAGAGCCTCGACGAGGCGCTGGAGATCGCCGGCGACATTCCGCTGGCCGAACTCGGCACCGTCGAGGTCAGGGCGATCTACGACATACCCGGGTCATAGCTGGTCGCCGCCGGCTCATGTAGGTCGGCGGATCATGTCCGCCGCCTTCTCGGCGATCATCACCACGGGCGAGGCGGTGTTGCCGGAGACGATGCGCGGCATGATCGAGGCGTCGATGACGCGCAGACCCTCGACACCGGTCACGCACAGGTCGGGACTGACGACGGCGCGATCGTCGACGCCCATTCGGCAGGTGCCGACCGGATGAAAGATCGTCGTCGCGATCGAGCCGATCTCGTGCAGCAGGTCGTCGTCGGACTGGTGGGCGGGACCGGGCAGGATTTCCTCCGGATGGAAGTCGGCAAGCGCCTTGGCGGTCATGATCATGCGCGCTTGGCGCACCGAGCTCAGCGCGATCTCGCGGTCGCGCACCGTCGAGAGGTAGTTCAGCCGGATTTCCGGCTGCACTGCCAACTCAGGTGTCGTGGCATGTACGG
>NZ_RZOJ01000231.1:0-9698 GCF_003998845.1 Mesorhizobium sp. M4A.F.Ca.ET.022.05.2.1
ACTCGGGACCGCCGCTGCCGTCGCGCAGCCGGCCGCTCCCGTCCACGTCCAGAAGCTCGACAAGTCGGGCCGCGCCTATGCCACCGGCAAGCGCAAGAACGCCATCGCGCGCGTCTGGGTGAAGCCGGGCTCCGGCAAGATCGTCGTCAACGACAAGGAATTCGCGAGCTACTTCGCGCGTCCGGTGCTGCAGATGATCCTCAACCAGCCGATCATCGCCGCCAACCGGGCTGGCCAGTACGACATCGTCGCCACCGTCATCGGCGGCGGCCTGTCCGGCCAGGCCGGTGCCGTTCGTCACGGCATCTCCAAGGCGCTGACCTACTACGAGCCGGCGCTGCGCGCCGTGCTCAAGAAGGGCGGCTTCCTGACCCGCGACAGCCGCGTCGTCGAGCGCAAGAAGTACGGCAAGGCGAAGGCCCGCCGCTCCTTCCAGTTCTCGAAGCGCTAAGCGCTCCGGTTTCAAGCTTTCGAAAGGCCGCCTTCGGGCGGCCTTTTGTTTTTGGGATGCTCAGGGGCCGCGGCCGGCCGGTGTCTTGATGTAGTCGATGAAGGCCCGCAGCGGCGCCGGTACCAGGCGGCGCCCGGGATAATAGAGAAACGGCCCCGGAAAGCTCTGCCACCACGGCTCCAACACAGGCTCCAGCGCGCCGCTCTCGAAATGCGGGCGCACCCAGTCCTCGAACAGCCAGAGAATGCCGACACCAGCGATCGCCGCATCGACAGCGAGATCGACGCCTCCACCGATGCTAACGACCAATGGCCCCGTGGGATCGACGCGCACTACCTCGCCGTCGCGCTCGAACTCCCAGGGCGTCATGACCCCGCTCGGGAAGCGGCCGCGCACACAGGCATGGCCAAGCAGGTCGCGCGGGTGCTGCGGCCGACCGTGCCGGTCAAGGTAGGACGGCGCTGCGGAGGTCGTGAAGCGCTGCGCGCGCGGCCCAATCGGCACCGCGATCATGTCCTGCTCCAGCCGCTCGTCATAGCGGATTCCCGCGTCGCAGCCGGCCACCAGCAGATCGATAAAGTTCTCTTCGGCGATCACCTCCAGGCGAATGGCGGGGTAGGCCGCGAGAAATCCCGGAACGATTTTGGGCAGCACCAGCCGCGAGGCGCTTATCGGCACGTTGAGACGCAACGTTCCGGCGGGCCGGTCGCGAAAGCCGTTCACCACATCGAGCGCAGCTTCTACCTCGCCCAATGCCGGGCCGAGCCGCGCCAGCAGGCTGGCACCAGCCTCGGTCAAAGCAACGCTGCGCGTGGTGCGGTTGAAGAGCCTGACACCGAGCTGGGTTTCCAGACGGCGGATGGCTTCGCTGAGCGCGGAGGCGCTGCCCGCCGTCGCGCGGGCTCCTTCGCGAAAACCGCCGGCGCGCGCCACCGCCATAAACGCCTGGAGATCGTTGAGATCCGCCGCCATTGTTCGCTACTCCGTACAACCTGTCCGGATTATAGGCGATTATCGAAACAGCCGACAGCGCCTATCTGCCTCGTCGACAGCAAGGAGAAACAGCATGTCCAGCATCGACAAATCCGACACCTTCACACTCGGCGACCGCCCGGTCCGTCGCCTCGGCTACGGCGCCATGCAGCTCGCGGGCAAAGGCGTGTTCGGCCCGCCGAAAGACCATGACGCGGCCATCGCCGTGCTGCGCGAAGCGGTGGCGCAAGGTGTGAACCATATCGACACCAGCGACTTCTACGGCCCTTACGTCACCAACAGGCTGATCCGCGAGGCGCTATCGCCTTACCCCGACGACCTCACCATCGTCACCAAGATCGGCGCCCGTCGTGGCGAAGACGGCTCCTGGCTGCCGGCGTTCACGGCCGATGAGCTCGAGCAGGCCGTGCACGACAACCTTCGCAATCTTGGCCTCGAGGTGATGGATGTCGTCAATCTGCGCATCATGTTCGGGGTGCATGGTCCGGCGGAAGGCTCCATCGAGGCGCAGGTCACCAAGCTTGCCGAACTGCAGCGCAAAGGCCTGGTGCGCCATATCGGCTTGAGCAACGTCACCCGCACCCAAATTGCGGAGGGTCGAAAAATCTGCGACATCGTCTGCGTGCAGAACCAGTACAATCTGGCGCACCGGGACGACGACGCGCTGATCGACGAACTGGCGCGCGCCGGCATTGCCTATGTGCCGTTCTTTCCGCTCGGCGGCTTCAACCCGCTGCAATCCTCGACCCTGTCGGGGGTGGCGGATCGGCTCGGCGCTACGCCGATGCAGGTGGCGCTGGCGTGGCTGCTGCAGCGCTCGCCCAATGTGCTTCTGATCCCCGGCACGTCGTCAGTTGCGCATCTGCGGGAAAACCTCGCAGCGGCGGAGCTGGAACTGTCGGCGGACGTCCTGCAGGAACTGGATGGCGTGGCGAAAGCGGCGTGATTGGTTAATCTCCCCCCTCGTGGGGAGATGGCCGGCAGGCCAGAGGGGGGCGCGAAGGAACACCATCCTCAAAGGCCTACGATCAACAAACACCTGAAATGCGGCCGCGATTGGACCCAGCTGTTGGATAGGCTGGCGGGACAGCGCCCCCCTCTGCCCTGCCGGGCATCTCCCCCACAAGGGGGGGAGATCAGCTGCGTCGGCGCCGACGCCTAGTTGATGCTCGCCGTATGCGCCGGCTCGGCCGGCCGCGCCTCATCTGCATAAGGCACGCGAAAACCATTGGCGGCGAGCCAGCCGATCGCCGCCTTCGGCTCGTCGGTCTGGATGATGCTGGCGCCGCGCTCGGCCCAGAACCCCCAGGTCTCGCGCGGCAGGCTGGCAGCGACAGCCAACTCGTCGCCGCGGCCGCCGGAGAGGTAGCCGCCAGGCTTGTTGACGATGGCGTAGGTGTCGGCCCAGATGTGCCAGCCGCCGCGCACGGCAGAAGCCCGCATGCGATTGCTGAACAGCGGTCCGCCCGTCTCGGTCAACGTCTCGCCGCCAGCCCGCCAATTGATCAGTTCGATCGCACCCGAAGAAAAGACCCGGCCGACCTTCTCGGCGAAAGCGGCGTCACGCACGGCGTCATCGGCGATGATCGGCATGAACTGGAAGCCGCCGCCGATGGCGTCGATCGCCGCCTTGACTGTGTCGATCCGCTGCTGGTTCCAGAGGTTCTCCTTGACGATGACCTGATCGGCCATGCCGAGCTCGCGGGCGACCGCGATCATCCCGGGCAAGGCCTGAACGTCGAGCTTGTTGTCCAGATTGATCAGGATCCGGTCCCTGGTCGCCAGGAGCATCTCGCGCAGCGTCGAAACCGGCTCACTGGTGACAGCGCCAGTGCCTTCGAGGACCAGCCGGCATTCCTTCAGCTCGGCAACCGTGTAGCCGACCACCTCGCCCTTGCAGGTGGTGGTGCGGTCGAGCCAGCTGTCATGCATGACGACGAACTCGCCGTCCTTCGAGCGGCGGATGTCGACCTCGACGATCTCGGCGCCGAGCGCGATCGAGGCTTCGACAGCGGCAAGCGAGTTTTCCGGATAGAGCGTCTTGCCGGCCTGCATGCCGCCGGCGCGGTGCGCCGCCACCATCACATGGTCGCGCCACTGGTTGGCATGCTCGAAGCGGTCGAGGATCTGCCTGGCGCGCGTTTCGCCGGCCAAGGCATGGCCGATCGAGACCGCAAGCGCCGCGGAAAGCAGAAGGCCTTGCCAGATGGTACGCATCAAGAATCGCTCCGTTCCGGATGGAACCCCGGTTAGGCGATGCGCATGACACGCCGGTGAACGAAGCCGGCTATGGGCTTGAACGGATTGGCTTCTCAGATCCGCTCGGCGAGCCGCCGGAACCAGGCCAGGGCCGGCATTTCGACGAAGCGCCAGGTGCACCAGGACACGGCGATGGTGGCGACAAGCATCGCAAGGATCGCGGCGAGGCCCACCCCCGGCAGGTCGGCGCCGAAGCCGGTTGCGTGGTCGCCGCGCAGCACGATGTCGCCGAGCAGGTGGAGCCCGAACTTGCGCTCCACCAGCCCGCCGACATTGATCATGCGCGCCTGCACGAAGATGTGGACCATGTAGATGGAATAGGAGAGCGCGCCCAGCATCAGCATCGGCCGGGTGCGCAGGAAGGCGCTGATCCAGCCTCCCTCATGCGCAAAGAGGTAGAGCGCCAGCGCAAACACCAAGGGAGCGGCGATGCCGGCATCGTTGTCGCCGGCCAGCGCGACGAAAACACCGATCACCGCGATCATCGCCATCTCGGCCGCCGTCCAGGCGAGCCGCGCCCTGGCGTCGCCGGCAAGCGCCTGTCGCGCCTCTGCAATGGAATCGTGCTGAAACCATGCCAGGAGCGCGCCGAGCGAGAAGCCGTAGAGGCAGCGGATGAAGCCAAAGTCGAAGGACACGTCCATATGCCTGTGAGAGAAGGCAAGCAGGAAAAGCGGCGCGGTGACGGCGGCGGCCACAAGCCAGATCCAGCTGCGCCGGCCCGTCGTGAAGACAATGGCGGCAAACAGCAGATAGGCGAAGAATTCGGCCGAGATGCTCCAGCTCGGGGCGTTCCAGCTCAGATGATCCTCGACACCCATGCCTTGCAGCAGGAAGAGATTGGTGGCGAGGCTGTTGAGGTCGAAGCCCCCGGTGAAGGGCTCGGCACCCGTGCCGCGCAACTGCGGCAAAATGAGCCGCAGTTCCTCGAAGGCGGAGAAGGCTGCCAGCATCAGCAGATGCAGCGGATAGATGCGGCCGAAGCGGACGGGCACGAAGCGGGCAAGCTCGACCGGCTCGCTGAGCCGGCTGCCATAGGAGCTGGCGATGACGAAGCCGGAGAGCACGAAGAAGAAATCCACGAACAGATAGGACCCGCCGACAAAGGCGCTCTGCGAGATCAGCGAGTCGGTCGGGAAATGGAACAATGCCACGAGCAACGCGCAGATGCCGCGCCAGGAATCCAGCACCAGGAAACGCTCGCCCGCCACGGTGCCGGTCCGGGTCGCCGCGGGCATGTGCGCGGGGTTGAGAAAGGCGGTCTGCGTCATGATGATACAATCCTGTGTTGTCGTGGCACTCGCCGAACGCCATTTCCGTTTCCCCACTCTGTGACTGGCATGTTGCGTGCCGGTTCTGTAGTTGTGGCAGCCCGATGAAAACCGAGGATCCGTAATGGCGAACCAGAACATCGACCATGCCTTCACCGCCCGCTCCAAGACGGGCGCGTCCCTCGAGCCGACCTATGCCGGCGCGCTGTCTTTCATGCGGCGCAAATACACGAAGGACGTGAAGGGCGCGGACGCCGTGGTGTGGGGCATTCCCTTCGACGCCGCCGTCACCAACCGGCCGGGCGCACGCTTCGGGCCACAGGCGATCCGCCGCGCCTCGGCGATCCTCGACAACGACCCGCAGTACCCGTTCTCGCGCGACCTGTTCGAGCACCTCGCCGTCGTCGACTACGGCGACTGCCTGCTCGACAGCGGCAACCATCAGAAGACGCCCGGCACGATCGAGCGCGAGGCGGCCAGGATCCTGAAATCAGGCGCCTTCCTGTTGTCGCTCGGCGGCGACCATTTCGTCACCTGGCCGCTGCTCAAGGCGCATGCCGCCATCCACGGACCGCTGGCGATGGTGCAGTTCGACGCCCATCAGGACACCTGGCCGGACGACGGCAAACGCATCGACCACGGCTCTTTCGTCGGACGCGCGGTGAAAGAAGGCATCATCGATCCCGACCGTTCGATCCAGATCGGTATCCGCACGCACGCCCCCGATACGTTCGGCATCAAGATCCTCTACGGTCATGAGGTCGAGGAGATGCGGGCGTCCGACATCGCCTATGCCATCGTAGACCGCACCGGCGGCAGGAAGACCTACCTCACCTTCGACATCGACTGCCTGGACCCGGCCTTCGCGCCGGGCACCGGCACGCCGGTCGCCGGTGGCCCATCCTCGGCGAAGATCCTGTCGACGCTGCGCCAGCTCGGCCAGGTCGACATTGTCGGCGCCGACGTGGTCGAGGTTGCGCCCGCTTACGATCATGCCGATATAACGGCGATCGCGGGCTCCATGGTGGCGATGCACTATCTGGGCCTGGTGGCAGAACGAAAAGCCCGGCTCGAGGAGCTGAACAACGGCAATACTGTTGCAGTCAATCATGCTCAGGGCATATAGCACTGAAATCGCAGGGAATTTTCAAAGGCAATGAAACCAAAAATCTTCATCGACGGCGAACACGGCACGACCGGGCTGCAGATCAGAGCGCTGCTGGCGGAGCGGGGCGACCTTGAGATCATCTCCATCCCCACCGAGCGCCGCAAGGAAACGGCGGCGAGAGCCGAGTTTCTCAACGCCGCCGATGTCGCGATCCTCTGCCTGCCGGACGCCGCCGCCAAGGAAAGCGTCTCGCTGATCGAGAACGACACCACCCGGGTGATCGACGCGTCGACCGCGCATCGTGTTGCCGCCGGCTGGGAATATGGTTTCGCCGAAATGGACAAGGACCAGGCAAAGAGGATCGCCGCGGCGAAGCGCGTCGCCAATCCCGGCTGCTGGCCGCAAGGTCCGATCGCGACGCTCAGGCCGCTGGTGTCGGCCGGACTGTTGCCCGCCGACTTCCCGATCACCGTCAACGGCATTTCCGGCTATTCCGGCGGTGGCCGGCCGATGATCGAGGACTATGTCGGCAAGGGCGAGGACGCACCCGAATTCCTGCCCTACGGGCTGACCCTGCAGCACAAGCACGTGCCGGAGCTCAGGACCTATGCGAAGCTCTCGCACGACCCGATCATGCAACCGGCGGTCGGCAATTTCGCGCAAGGCATGATCACCGTGGTGCCGCTGCAACTCGGCGGCCTCGAGCGCGTGCCGACTGGCGCCGAAATGCATGCAGCGCTCGCCGATCATTTCGCCTCGATCGAGGGCGGCGTGGTCGAGGTCGCGCCCTACACGCATCTGGAGCGCATCGCCGAGGTCGATCCGGAAATCTACAACGGCACCAACAAGATGAAGGTCTATGTGTTCGCCAATGACGAGCGGGCGCAGGCGCTTCTGGTCGCCGTCTATGACAATCTCGGCAAGGGCGCGTCGGGTGCCGCCGTGCAGAACATGGACCTGATGCTCGGTCTCGCCCCGTAAGCGGGCAGGCGGGAATTCCCGACGGGCGAAGCTGCGGCAGGAGATCCGCCCCGATGAAGGCGAAGCTCGTGGCCGCTCAGGGCCGCTGACAAAGGCGGTCGGGCATCAGCAGTCGGCCGCTTCCGCCCGTCAGGCCGAATTCGACAGTCAGACAGCAAGCAGCTCCACCACCTTCTGGACGTGAAGATACCCACCACTCAGGCGACGTGGCTCAGCTTGCGAGCTTGACCTCATGCGGTAGCGGATAGGCGCCCTTGGTGCCGCGCCAGTGCGCGGCGGCAAAGCCCAACAGCACGAGCGCGAAACCCTGGTGGGTCAGCGCCATATGCAGCGGCACCTGCATCAGCAGCGTGCCAATGCCGATCGACGCCTGCACCAGGACGATCAGGAACAGCAGCGTCGCGCGACGCGCATGGGTCGTTCCCGGCAGACGCCGGCGGGTTGCGATCATGTGCCAGAGCGCCACCGCGAAGACCGTGTAGGCGCCGATGCGGTGGACGAACTGCACCGTCTTCGGGTTCTCGAAGAAATTGCGCCAGGCAGGATCGAGCAGGAGCAGATCGCCTGGAACCAGCCTGCCGTCCATCAGCGGCCAGGTGTTGTAGCTCAAGCCGGCGTCGAGCCCGGCGACCAACCCGCCGAGATAGATCTGCACCAGCGCCAGAAGCACGATGACGCCGGCAAGCCGCTGCGTCGAGCGGTCGGCGGCGGGCTCGGAATGCGGCGCCAGCCCCCGCGCGACCACCATCGTGGCGGTGAAGATCAGCGCCGCCAGCGTCAGATGCGTGGCCAGCCGGTACTGGCTGACCGAGACGCGGTCGACAAGGCCGGACGCGACCATCCACCAGCCGATGGCGCCCTGCAGGCCGCCGAGCAGCAGGATGCCGACGAGCTTCGGCCCCAGGCCGCGCTCGATACGGCGCGTCGCCCAGAAGAACAGCAGCGGCAGGGCAAAGACGACGCCGACGCTGCGCGCCAGAATGCGGTGCACCCACTCCCACCAGAAGATCGACTTGAACGCGTCGATGCTCATCCCTTTGTTGAGCTCGGCATATTGCGGGATCTGCTGGTAGCGCTGGAATTCCTCCTGCCACTCGGCATCGTTGAGTGGCGGGATGACACCATGGATCGGCTGCCATTCGGTGATCGACAGGCCGGATTCGGTAAGCCTGGTGGCGCCGCCGACCAGCACCAGGGCGAACAGCACGAGAAGCACGAAATACAGCCAACCGCGCAGTTGCGCCCGGTTGCGCAGGTCGCGATCGCGGGCGGCATAGGGTGCGGCAGCAGTGATGGCAGCCATGGTTGTGTTCCGGCAATTGAGGTCGCGGGATTGGTGGACCAAGGCAGCCCCGGTGGCAAGACCGGGCAGCGCGGCACGCCGTCGCGCCGCCGATGACGGGTTGCGCGCACCCGCCGATCGGCCTAAGCGGTAGCGGTCAGAGAGATCGCGACATGCCCATTCGCCTGAAAAAGCTGATCGGAACCGTGCTGCTGGTGGCGCTGGTCGTCATCTACGCGCTGGTGGCGTCGATCGTGGCGGTTGCCCAACTGTCGGAATCGAGCCCGCTGGTGCATCTGCTGTTCTTCCTGTTGAGCGGCCTGCTGTGGGTGCTGCCTGCGATGGGCATCATCAAGTGGCTGATCATCGAACCGCGGCCCAAGGGCTGAAGCGCGGCGTCTGCGAAGGCGCAAACGGGAACGTGATTTCCTTCCCGCTTGACGAACACATATCTCAATGGTTATACGTTTCGATCAATAGCCCTCAGGTTATCGATCCCATGACGAACGCACACGACCTGCTGTTCAGAACACTTGCCGATCCGACCCGGCGCGCCATCTTCGAACGACTGTGCCAGAAGGGAGAGCAGACCGTAGGCGCCCTTACGGCCCAGTCCGGGGTTTCGCAGCCGGCCGTGTCGAAGCATCTCGGTGTCCTGCGGCAGGCCGGCCTGGTGCGCGACCGCCATGAGGGACGGCAGACCCACTACAGCGCGCAGATCGGCGCGTTGTCGCCGCTGATGGACTGGACACGGCAGATGGCAGGCTTTTGGGAAAGCCGGTTCGACGACCTCGAGGATCTGCTCAAAAGGATAGATCAATGAACGATGCCGCTACCGAAACACGCTCCATAGTCGTCGAGCGGGAGATACCTTATCCGCCGGAAAAGATCTGGCGCGCGCTGACGCAACCGCATCTGATCGAGGAGTGGTTGATGAAGAACAATTTCAGGCCGATCGTGGCCCACCGCTTCAATCTCAGCGCGGACTGGGGCGGCGTCGATTGCCAGGTCCGGACCGTCGAGCCCAACAGGACGCTGTCCTACAGCTGGGACACCAAGGATCTCGAGAGCGTGGTCACCTGGACGCTCACCCCCACGGGCACGGGAACCCATTTGCGCATGGAGCAGACGGGCTTCCGGTCCGATCAGGAACCATACTTCCGCGGCGCAACCGTCGGCTGGCCGAGGTTCCTTGCAGCCCTGGAGCAGGTGCTGGCGCGGATGGACTGAGGCCAGCCGGCGCGCTTCGCGGCGCCGTGATCCCCGAACGCGAGAACCAGAGGAAGAAGCAGAATGAAGATCAAGCTGGCGAAAGTGTATGTGGACGACCAGGAAAGGGCCCTGGCCTTCTAC
>NZ_RZOJ01000232.1:0-9692 GCF_003998845.1 Mesorhizobium sp. M4A.F.Ca.ET.022.05.2.1
CTCTTCCACCCTGTTCAGGGCGCCGAGATCGCAGATGACCTGGCCGGCCACGGTCGCGGCGGCCCCTGTCAGCCCGGTACGCCCACCCTGGGCGACGAGGCTCAAACCCCGTGCCGCGCAGAATTTCACCAGCGCCGCCACGCCCTCCGTGTCGGCTGGCCGCACCAGCGCCGAAGCGCCGAAATTGCGCTGGTCGAAGCCCGGATCGCGACTGGCGAGCTCGGCCTTGTCCCACACCACGGCGTTGGGGCAGGCGGCGCGCAGGTCGGCGATGAGGGTTTCACTCACGAGTGGCTCCATTCATGGGCGAGCCCTCCTATAGAGGAAGCGGAGGCTTCGAGTCACGCAGGGGAACTCTCCCGCATCGATCGTGCAGATTCCAGGGATCGTTCGGCCGCGTGCGGCGTTTGAGCAAAAGCTGAAATGGAGAAACCGACAATGGGTGATGATCGGCTGGAGAAGATCAGGCAGCGTGCCTATGAGATCTGGGAACGCGAGGGACGTTTGTTCGGCAATCACGACCGGCACTGGAGCCAGGCCGAGGCGGAAATCGACCGCGAGGCGGCCTTGCCGCTTACGGCCGATGACGCCCTGCCGGAAACCAGCAGGATCGCCAGCACCGACATACTGACGGTCGAGGAGCTGGCCATGCGCACCGGCATAACGGGCGACGAGGCGCAGGAGCTGATCGACAGGCTGGGCAGCGACCGCGCCGCGATCGAGGCCGCCGCCCGCAGCCTCAAGGCGAGACGGCGGCTCTGAAAGCAATTTAAGGAAAAGTGCGCGGCGGCTTTCCGTCCGCAATTGCGTAAAAAACAAATAGGTTTCGGACTCAATCGAGCCGGGAACAGGGCGGCGTCGCTGCGCGTTGATCTCTGTAAGGAGATCAAAAATGTCGATGCCGAAAACGTCTGTCCACAAGCAAGACTATCGGACGAATCGGGCCGACTACCTGATCGCCAAGACGCCGACCCCCAATGCGGAGCCGAAACCGAAAAAGAGGTCGTCGCGGCTTGGTGACCAGCGCTCGGCCCGGCTCTCGGAGAGCCCTTCAGAGACAGTGGCGAAACCGCAACCGCGCCGCTAGCAGGCGTGGCACGGCGGGCTGCCGTGGTCCGCGCTGCCCAGGTCGTCTGTTCTGTCGGAACCCTTGGTGCCTTCGCAGGTTCATCCTTCATAACCCGAAGGAGACCACCCCATGGACCACACCAACCACGTACGGCTCACCGACGCCGAGCTGACCCCGGCCATCCTCGAAGGCGCGACCATCTACGGTCCTGACGACGAGAAGATCGGCTCCGTCGACCACATGCACGGCAGCCAGGTCGTCATCGACGTCGGCGGCTTCCTGGGCATCGGCGCCAAGCCCGTCGCCGTTCCCGCCACCCAGCTCGATTTCATGCGCGACGAGGACGGCGACGTCCACGCCGTCACGTTCTGGACGAAGGACCAGCTCGAGGACATGCCCGAGCACCAGGACTGAAAGAGGGGCCCGGCACAGCCGGGCCTTTCCGCTTCGGGAGAGACACAATGATCCGAAAACTCAAATCAGGAAAATACCGGCTCTATTCGCGCAAGAAGGACGAAGCGACCGGCAAGCGCCGCAACCTCGGCACCTTCGACACCCGCGAAGCCGCCGAGAAGCACGAGCGCGAGGTGCAGTATTTCAAGCGGCATTGAGCGGGCAAGATCGGGCCGGCCCGTCAGCCTCGATACGCAAGGCGGGGGCCAGCCGCGATCTCCGGCAACGAGGGTCGGTGCGCGACGCCTCTGCGGGTCATCGGTGGCAACCTTTGGGCGTCACCCTGGCGGGGCTTCAGCCCTGCTTGTCGTAGCCGGCGGTAACCTCGCCCTTGTGCGCGGCGAAGGCTTCAAGCACCTCGGTCTTCTCTGCCTTCGGAACCTTGAAGTGGTCGAGCGTCCGCCCGAGCTCGGCCGCGACCTCGTCGAACTCCGCCGGCGAGATCCGCAAGTCGCGATGGGCTTCCTCGAGGCCGAGCGGCGTCGCGCCGGGCTTGGTGGCCACGAACTTGAACGGGCCGCCGGAAACGTCGCAGACCCACAGCGTGCGCATGAATTTGAGGCCGGGCAGCCGTTCAAGGTTCTTGGTGTGCCATTTCCGCAGCTGCGCATTCTTGGATTTCTTGCCGACGATCGGGTTCTTCACGATGGCGTCGCTGAAGTGATCGACCACGGCCGCGATGGCGAACACGCCCCCCAGCCGCTCATACAGGCTCTTCCCGGGCTTGGCTTGCTCCTGCGCCAGCGCGCCATTGGTGGCCATCATGGCTGTCGAAGCGGCGGCCGCCGCCAGCGCGACGACGCTTCGTCTTGTGAGAGAGGTCGAAACAGCGGTTTTCATCTCTGGGTTCCTTGGTGTTAAGCCAGAGCAAGCCGCGGCCTGTCCTGGCGGCGACAATGATTTGATTTTCGGATATGTCCACTTCGCCTAATCCGGCATGGTCCGCGGCATTAACGAGCGCCGCGCCCGACTTGTTCCGTTCAGGCGCTGGCGGCGCGGCTGGCGCGTGAAACGGTTCGCCGAATACAACCTGATACCGGAACGAGACATCGCCGAAACACGCCGCCACGAGCGGCGACATGCCTGGGAAACGTCCTGGTAGGAAAGTCGCCGCCTACCAACCATTGGAGCGCGCGTATGACACCCGACCAGATCAGACTCGTTCAGGACAGCTTTCGCGAGGTCGTGCCGATCCGCGCGGCCGCCGCCGCCATATTTTATGAACGCCTGTTCGCCATCGACGGCGATCTTCGGGCGCTGTTCCCGGAAAGGGATATGACCCAGCAGGGCGCCAAGCTGATGGCGGCCCTCGGCTTCGTCGTGCATGGGCTGGACCGCGCCGAGACCATCCTGCCCACCGTGCGCGACCTCGCCAAGCGCCACGTCGGCTACGGCGTCGAGGAGCACCACTACCCGATCGTCGGCCAGGCCCTGATCGAGACGCTCGCCGCCGGCCTCGGCGAGGCCTTCACGCCGCCGGTGCGTGAAGCCTGGGAAGCAGCCTACGGCCTGCTCGCGAGTGTGATGATCGCGGCCGCGCGCGAGGTGCAGATCGCAGCGTGAGGGGACGGGATGGTCGAAGGCGACCAGAACCGTCTTACACCATTCCTTGACAGCTAAGGGGGCGCAAGGGATGGAAGATGGCCGACGCCACATTGGGCGGGGGGCGTTGGGGCATATGGCGCCGGCCAGGCGAACCGGGGTCCGCCACGCAATCCAAGCTAGCAGAGTTCTATTCGCGGCGTATGGCGTGATCGCGTAGGGGATATCTCCCCGAGGAGGGACATATTTTCTGGAAACGCGCCGGCGAGGCCTAAGGCCCCGGCGGCCGAAAAACCCAGCGGCCGGAAGGCGCATGGGCTCGGGGTTCGACCGCCGGGGTCTGACCTGCAAACGGGGTAGGTTTGCCGGCTGGAAAGATTGTAGGCCGCCCATGCATCACCGCTAAGTTGATAAAATGGCTGTGTTGCGGTTCCTGCCGTCCTCCAATCGGATGAGGCCCAGGTCGAATCCAGTCATGAACGATCGATGCCGGGGAGGCGCTTTGGCCACCCGTCGAGTGGCTTGCCCCAGGCGCCCCGGGATCCGATCCGCGGCCCAGCTCGGTCGATTGCCGTGCTCTTGATCAAGAGCTGTCGGCCACACGCTCGGCCATGGCCAACGCTTGCTGGTTCTAGAATTTCCGTCAGGCTGGGCAGTGCCGCTCCGCAACGGATGGCATCCAGCGCAACGCCAGGCTCTGCCCACTTACGCAAATTCATCCGGGTTTCATAAATCCGTTGCGGCGGTTTCGTACGAAGGGGACGGCTCGATTTTGAGGCCGCCCCTGGAAAAGGATGGAAAAAATGTCCAAGCTCCCCGGCAAGACCGAAACCATCGAAAACGTCGAATCCTCCACCTTCGACCCGTCCAAGGCTGTCGAGCAGGTCCGCGCTGCCGCCGAACAGAGCGTCGAACAGTCGAAGGAAGTCCTTTCCAAATTGAGTTCGGGCGCCGAAACGACTCAAAAGGCCCTCGAGTCGACCCTTGAAATGGCCAAGACCACCAGCAACGAGGTGTCCCTGCAGGCGATTGCCGCTCTGCGTGCCAATGCCGACGCCTACTTCACGCACCTTGAAGCACTGGCTACCGTGAAGTCGCTGTCTGAATTCGTCGAGCTGCAGACCGCTTTCCTGCGCAAACAGATGGAAAAGTCCGTCGAGCAGGCCAAGGACTTTCAGGCCGTGACCATGAAAGCGGCCGAGGACGTATCCAAGCCGATCAAAGATGCCTTTGAGAAGGCCCTGAAGGAACGCAAGGCTGCCTGATTGCCTGAGGCAACCCGGGCCGGCGCCTCGCGCCGGCTCGGCGCCTGGCAGCCAGGGACTAATTCGTCCAGATCGAGCATCCAACCTTTCGGCCGGTGGCGGGGTCGCGGACGATTTTCGCGGCGATGCGGTGAAGGCCAACACGGTTGGATTTGACTTCCTTGCTGGCGAGGTAGGTCGGATCGCCGACTTCCCAATGATAGCGTGTGTTTGCCGGAGCCCGCTGCCAGGTGAACTTCGAGGCGTAAACAACCTGACCCGGAACCGTGCGGTCGAAGCGGCAGTCGATGGTCGCCGGCATCAGCCCCTTCGCTGCCATCGCATTGACGACCGCGTCGGCATTGGCCGCTGTCAACCATGCGTCTATGCCGCTGGTCTGGAATGTGTCTCTGCCGCTCGTCCGGTAGGTCATGCATCCTGCAAGGGATGCCAGCAACAGCGCGCCAATCGTTGCGCCTGCTCTGCCTGGCCACTTGCTGCCTGCCCGCCTGCTGCCTGCCTGATTGATGCGCATGCCTCGTCTCCTTCCAAAAGGGTGGATCAGCCGGGCCAGACTGTGCCCGGTGCGGCATACCTGCGTATATTAGGAACTTCACATGCTGCAGCCGTTCATCGGGGGCGCGTCAAAGCCTCGGTTGCCACCCAACCGCCCCTCAGAGTGGAACGGTGCCTGTGGCCACCCCGCCACAACAGTTAGCCAAGTCAGCTCTTAACGCTCCTCACCCTCAAAATTAACCATTCGTTAACCATTCGGCTCCTAGCGTTTACCTATCAGTAAGGAATCGCTTCCCGTGACCTTCGCAGCCCCTGTCGAGACCAAATCCATCCGTTTTCGCGCCCGATCTTTCGTCGCTTTCACGCTCACCCCCGAAGCGCCTCTGGATGTCTGGCTGGAGAGCCTCGACCGCTGGATAGGCAACTCGCCGGGCTATTTTACCGGGCGGCCGGTGGTGCTCGATCTGAACACTTTGAAGCCCGATATCGCGGCCATCGATTCGCTGGTCGGCGTGCTTGGCCAGCGCGGCATCCGCGTCTATGCCATCGAGATGGACGGCGGCGCCGAGCTTGGCTCGCACCTGCCGCCGAAGCTGATCGGCGCCAAGGAGGCGACCTCCGACGGCCTGCTCTTGCATCCCGGCCGCAAGAAGGGCGAAGAGGGCAAGGCCGAGGAGCAAAGAGCCGAGGACGGCAAGGTGCCGGCGAAGCCCGCGCTGCCGGGCGGCGACACGCTGATGGTACGCACGCCGATCCGTTCCGGCCAGTCGATCTTCCATGCGCATGGCGATGTCATCGTGCTCGGCTCGGTCGCGTCCGGCTCGGAGATCGTCGCCGCCGGCTCCATCCATGTCTATGGCACGCTGCGCGGCCGCGCTTCGGCCGGCGCGCTCGGCAACATTGCGGCCCGCGTCTTCTGCCGCAGGAACGAGGCCGAGCTGATCTCGGTCGACGGCTGGTACACCACCGCCGAGGAGATGGAGAAGGTTTCGCGCGGCAAGGCGGTGCAGGCCTTCCTCGAAAACGACGTGCTGTGCGTGGTGCCGCTGGGGTGAGCGGCGCGAGCGTAAGCCTGGGACCGGTTTCGCGTGCGATGGTCCTGCAACACCGTGCCTGGCACGGCCAACCGAAAGAACAATCGCCAAACGGAGGCATTTCATGGGCAAGGTAGTGGTGGTCACCTCGGGCAAGGGGGGCGTCGGCAAGACGACGTCGACGGCGGCGTTGGGCGCTGCGGTTGCCAAGACCGGCAAGAAGGTGGCGCTGGTCGACTTCGATGTGGGCTTGCGCAACCTCGACCTGATCATGGGCGCCGAGCGGCGCGTCGTGTTCGACCTGGTCAACGTCATCCAGGGCACGGCAAAGCTCTCGCAGGCGCTGATCCGCGACAAGCGGGTGGAGACACTGTTCCTGCTGCCGGCCTCGCAGACGCGCGACAAGGATGCGCTGACCGAGGAGGGCGTCGGCGAGGTGATCGAGCGGCTGCGCTCGGTGTTCGACTATGTCTTCTGCGACAGCCCGGCCGGTATCGAGCGCGGCGCCCAGCTCGCCATGCGTTTCGCCGACGAGGCGGTCATCGTCACCAATCCGGAAGTCAGCTCGGTGCGCGATTCCGATCGCATCATCGGTCTGCTCGACGCCCGCACCATGAAGGCCGAGCAGGGTGATCAGATCGCCAAGCACGTGCTGGTCACGCGCTATGACGCAGCGCGCGCCGCGCGCGGCGAAATGCTTTCCATCAACGACGTGCTGGAGATCCTCTCCACGCCGCTGCTCGGCATCATCCCCGAGAGCCAGGATGTGCTGAGGGCCTCGAACCTCGGCTCGCCGGTGACGCTCACCGACCCGCTGAACACCGCCGCCAAGGCCTATATCGACGCGGCAAGGCGGCTGGAGGGCGAGGACCTGCCGGTGGTGGTGCCCTTCGAGCGCAAGGGCTTTCTCGACCGTCTGCTCGGAAGGAGGGCGGCATGAACATTTTCGACCTCTTCAAGCGGCGCAACAGCGCGCCGGTCGCGCGCGAGCGGCTGCAGCTGCTGCTCGCCTATGAGCGCCAGAGCCGCGGCCAGCCCGATCTCGTCTCTGTCCTGCGCGAGGAGATCATGGCGGTCATTGCCAGGCACGTGCAGATCGACCAGGACTACCTCCAGGTCTCGATGGAGCGCGGCAAGACCATGTCGACGCTGGAAATCGACATCCAGATCCCCAACAAGAGCGCCACGCCGCTGGCGCTGGCGGGGTAGGGTACCAGCATTTGAGTTCCTCGCCCCCGCCAGAGGCGGGGGAGAGGTGGCCGCGCAGCGGCCGGTGAGGGAGCCTGCAACGCTGGCGTTCCCTCTGATCGATTTCAAGGGCCGGCGCGCCGCTCCCTCTCGGCTTCGCCGAGCCACCTTCCCCACTCGGCCATCGTCAATCGCGGATTTGAGCGCAACGCGAAAGCGGATGCGGCGGGAATCTCGCTAGGCGCTAGTCCTATCGGGGGACTTCCCTTGCGGAAGCGGCGGATGTAGAAGGGAACATTAGCAATTCGTTAAGTATCAAGACTGTGTGTGTGTAGAAGGTGTTCGGTCATGAACTTCAAGAAGCTGATCAAGCGTGCCGATGAGGTGGACAGAGCTTTCGAGGAGCTCCAGACGGATTTGGCGGAAGCATTCGATGCCTGTCTCGATGAAGAGCTGCCATTGGAGGACGCCAGCGCCGGGGATGCCGATCCCACGGCGGAAGGCGACGGCCCACGGCCCGAGGCCGATGCGGACAGTCCCGAACACCCGCCACGGCTGACCCCGCACACGCAGACCCGGCTTGCCGCGCTCGGCGCCCTCGACGGCCTGTTCCGCGACGCGCAGGGGCATCTGGAGGAGATCTCCGGCAAGCTCTCCGAGGTCGCCACCTCGCACCATCTGACGCGTGAATTCCTCGGCATACTGCACGGCGACATCTTGCGCGCCAACGAGATGGAACTCACCAATGCCGGACTTGCCGGCGAGCAGCGTGCGCTGTCGGATCAACTCGCCGAGGCGGGGCGCAGGCAGCGCGAGCGCGACGGCGCCTTCGAGGCGCTGCAGCAGCGCGAGGCGGCCCTGGTGCAGGAGCGCGAGACGCTACGCGCGGCGCTCGCGGCGGCGAGGCTCGAGCTCGTCGAGGCGGCCAATGCCGGCGCCCGGCGCGAGGCCGAGTTCGGCGACATCGCCAAGCAGCTTTCGGCCAAGGCCGTCGAGGCCAACCGGAGTGCCAGCGAATGCAAGATGCTGAGGGAAAAGCAGGTCAGCCTGGCGATCGACCTCGACCAGTCGCAGAAGCGCGAGGCCGAGGCGCGCCACAAGCTGGACGAGGTCGCCGCCTCGCATGCCACCGACACGGCCCGCGTCACCGATCTGGTGGCGGCGCTCGGCCGGAGCGAGAAGGAGGAGGCGCGGCTGCAGAAGGCGCTGGAGAGCGCGCAGGCGAAGCTCCAGGAATCGGCCGAGGCGACCAATCTCATGAAGGGCGACCGCGAGGCCGAGCTTGCCCGCGGTCAAGCGGAGATGCGCGGCCTGCGTTCCGAGATCCAGGATCTGCAGGCGCGGCTGGAGCATGCCGCGAGCGAGACGAGCGAGGCGGCGGCCGAGATCGCCAGGCTCAAGGCGCAGGCCAGCGACGCGCTCGCCGAAAAGCAGATCGCCGACGAGAAGCTGGCGGCGCTGCGGAGCGAGAGCGAAACCGACAAGATGAACCTCTCGGCCATCAACGCCAATCTCTCGCAGCTTTCGCTGCAGCAGGCCTCCGAGCAGATCGAGCTCGATATTCAGAAGCAGGAATGCGAGGACCTGCGCGCCGAGGTCGCCACGCTCAACGCCCGCATCAAGGAACTGCTGCCCTATGAGCGCCTGCACCGGGTCACCGCCGCCAGGACCCGCGAGGACAATGTCGTCGAGATCGCCGGTGTGGTCGCCGATCCCGCGCACCCCACGCATCGCCGGCGGGCGCGCCGCCGGTTGCACGCGTCTTAGGTTCTGACGAGGCTTGGCCACCTCTCCCCCACCACCGTGGGGGCGAGGAAAACTCCTCACTCCGGCTGGTAGAGCTCGTCCATGCTGCGCGCGGCCAGCGTCGCGAACGGCGCCTGCTTCTTCACCCTGCCATGGTCGAGGATGACCACGTCGTCGCAGAACGAGATCGTTGAGTGGTGATGGCTGATGACCAGCGTCGTGCGCCGTCCGGCACGTGACTTCAGCGTTTCCACGATCGCCGCTTCCGACAGCCCATCGACCGCGTTGGTCGCTTCGTCGAGGATCAGTATGTCGGGGTCGCGCACCAGAGCCCGCGCCAGCGCGATGCGCTGCCGCTGCCCGGCCGACAGGTTGACGCCGCGATAGCCGGCGACCGTCTGGTAGCCCTGCGGCAGGCGCTCGATGAACTCATGCGCCTCGGCAAGCCGCGCCGCGCGCTCGGCGTCAGCGGCCGTGGCGGTGTCGTGGCCATAGGTGATGTTGTCGAGGATGGTGCCGTCGACCAACTCCAGCTCTTGGCTAGCCAAGGCGATGTGGCGGCGCCAGCCGGACGGATCGATCTGGTCAAGCGGCGCGCCGTCGACGAGGATCTGGCCGCCATCCGGCTCGACGAAGCGGCACAGGAGGTTGACGATCGTCGTCTTGCCGGCGCCGGAGCGGCCGATCAGCGCCGTCGAGCGTCCCGCCTTGATGTCGAATGTCGCGGCGTGCAGCACCGCCGCGCGCTGCTCCTCGCTGGCATAGGTGAAGCTCACGCCCTCGAAGGCAATGCGTTCCCCAAGCCCCGGAAACGGCAAGCTGCCTAGCGGTGGCGCTGGCTTGCCGGCGGGGTCCAGCAGCCAGGTCACTTCCTCCAGCGATCCGGACAGCCCCTGCAAC
>NZ_RZOJ01000233.1:0-9659 GCF_003998845.1 Mesorhizobium sp. M4A.F.Ca.ET.022.05.2.1
GTGATCCGATACCCTGGACCTCGATGGCGTATTCTGCAGTCGCGCCCAGGAAGATGCGGTTGCGCACGATGCCCTTCAGGCTGCCGTTTCCGGCCAAGCCGAGGCTGAGCGTTTCGGGCCGCAGCGACACCGACACCCGCTCGCCCCGGCTGAGCGGCGCCCGCTTGCGCGCCGCGATCACCGTGCCGTCGGCCAGCGCGACATCGACGAGGTCGCCCGACAGGCCCGCCACCGTGCCGCTCAACAGATTGGTCTTGCCGACGAAATCGGCGACGAAGAGGTCGGCCGGCTCGTCGTAGATCTCGTTCGGCTGTCCGAGCTGGACGATGCGGCCGCCATTCATGACACAGACGAGGTCGCTCATCGACAGCGCTTCCTCCTGGTCGTGCGTGACCAGCACGAAGGTGATGCCGATCTCGCGCTGCAGGTTCTGCAGCTCGATCTGCATGTCGGTGCGCAGCTTCTTGTCGAGCGCCGCCAGCGGCTCGTCGAGCAGAAGCACCGCTGGCTTGTTGACCAGCGCGCGGGCCAGCGCGACACGCTGCTGCTGGCCGCCGGAAAGCTCGTGGATCTTGCGGCGGCCATAGCCGGCGAGCCGCACCATGGCCAGCGCCTCGCCGGCCCTCAAGGAGATCTCGCGCGACGACAGCCTGGGCCTCGCCTGGCGCAGCCCGTAGGCGATGTTGTCCTCGACATCGAGATGCGGAAACAGCGCGTATTGCTGGAACACCATGTTGACCGGCCGCCGGTAGGGCGGCGTGCCTGCCATGTCGCGGCCGCGGATCAGCACCTGGCCTTCGCTCGGCTGCTCGAAGCCGCCGATCATGCGCAGGCAGGTCGTCTTGCCGCATCCGGACGGCCCGAGCAAAGCGACAAAGGCGGAGGGCGGGATCGCAAGGTCAATTCCGCTGACCGCGATGACCGCGCCGTAGCGTTTGGTGACCGCGCGAAACTCGATATCGGGCGCTGCAGTCAAAGGCGGGCTCCAGGGCGAGTTGATTTCGAAACGCTACCAGAGCCAATGCCGGCTAGTATATACCTCGCCGGTGGTATATTTAGCCTATTTTATCATTTAAAGGGGTATGAATTGGCCGTTTCCCGCAGCGATGACTACAACGGGCTCGGCGCCGTCATCGCCGCGACGCGCGAAGCTGGCAGCGATCATTTCGGCCGCGCCATCGTCGGCTGGCTGCGCGGCCATGTCAGCTTCGATCATTGCGTCATCTTCGGCTATAGGGGCGCCGCGCGCCCGCCGCTGCTGTTCGAGACCTTCTCGCCGGCCGAGAGCCACGTCTTCGTCGCGCTCTATCAGGACGGCCCCTACCTGCTCGACCCGTTCCACCATGCGGCGGTCGAGCGCAAGGAAGGCTTCTGGCGCATGCGCGAACTGGCGCCGGACCGCTTCTATGCCAGCGAGTATTACCGCTCCTACTACAGCCAGACCAAGCTCGCCGAAGAGGTCGGCTTCTTCGTCCCGCTGCCGGGCAAGGACGCGCTGGTGCTGTCGCTGATGCGGCTGCGCGCCTCGGGTTCGTTCGGCACCGCCGACGCCAGGCTGCTGCGCGATATGGCGCCGGCGGTGATCAGCCTGGTCAGGCTGCGCTGGCCGAACCTGCCGGCCGACGAGCCGGCAATGACGCCACGTGGCGAGTCTGTGGCTGTTCCCAGCGAATTCGACCGCGCGCATATCTGGAAGAGCCTGTCGCTCACCTCGCGCGAAAAGCAGGTCGTCGACCTCGTGCTTCAGGGCCACTCGACGGAATCGATCGCGCGGGCGCTCAGGATCGTGCCAGGAACCGTCAAAGTCCACCGCCGCAACATCTACCGCAAGCTCAAGATCAAGTCGCAGGCCGGCCTCTTCGCGCGCTTCGTCGAGATCATTGACGCGCAGATCGGCTGAGCGCGGAGGTCACCGGCTCGACGGCCGCGAACACTGCGCTCGCCTCGCTAACGATCGAGACATGATCCCTGGCGGCCTTGCCCGCCGCCGCGCCGTCGCCGCGCATGATCGCGGTGACGATCAAATCGTGTTCCTGCCAGGATTTGGCCAGCCGGCCGGGCAGCATGAACTGCGCCCGCCGGAACGGCGCCAGCCGGCTGCGCGTCGTCACGGTCAGGTCCTGGATATGCGCGTTGTGGGCGCCACGATAAAGCCGGCTGTGGAACTCGGTGTTGAAATACTCGTAGTCCTCCTCGGCGCCGAGCTGCACCAGGCGCGCCGAAGCCTGATGTTCCATCTCGAGCGCTCGGCGCTCGCCGCCGGTCATGCGCTCGGCCGAGAAGCGCGCGCAGATCGCTTCCAGCTCGGCCATGCTTTCGAACATCGAGGCGAGATGCTCCTGCGTCACCACGGCGACGATGGCGCCGCGGTTGGGCCGCCTCTCGACCAGCCCCATGGCGCTCAGATGGCCGAGCGCCTCGCGGACGGGCGTGCGCGAAACGTCGAAGCGGGCGGCTAGCGAGACCTCGTCGAGCCTTTCGCCGGGGCGCAGATAGCCGGTGACGATGCGGTCCGCGATCGCCCTCACCATCTGATCCACGGTCGTGCCCGACCTGACCAAGCTGCGCTTTGCCGACACGTCTCCTCCGTCCAGTTTGTTGCAGGCAGACCCGCGAGGTGGACGGCTCCCGGGCTGAATTTCGACTCAAGGCTGCACCTGTATGCCTAGATTTTAACCTCAATGTCAAACTGGTCATTTATCAGGCAAAAAGTGCATGCACTTGCCTTGCGTTTATGCAGAGCCTCTAAACCCACACATTGATTTTATTGCGAAAAAGCAAGCTTTGAAACTGGCACAGTGATTGCATGCACTTTTCCAGTGGATAGCAACCGGCCCGGAGATCGGGTCCAAAAAGGGGAGCATTCGATATGACCGCGAGATTCAAACTTAGCCGCCGCGATCTGCTCAGGACCTCCGCCGCCGGAGCGGCGCTCGGTCTGGCCTCGGCAGCCTTTCCGATCCGCAGGGCGTTCGCCGCGTCGGCGACCGTCGGCTTCATCTATGTCGGCCCGAAGGACGACTACGGCTACAACCAGGCGCATGCAGAGGGCGCGGCGACGCTGAAGAGCATCGAGGGCATTTCCGTCGTCGAGGAAGAGAACGTTCCCGAGACGGTCGACGTCCAGAAGACGATGGAATCGATGATCAACCTCGACGGCGCCTCGCTGATCTTCCCGACCTCCTTCGGCTATTTCGATCCGCATATGCTCGCCATGTGCGCGAAGTTCCCCGACGTGCAGTTCCGCCATTGCGGCGGGATGTGGAACAAGGACAAGCACCCGATGAACGCCGGTTCCTATTTCGGCTATATCGGCATGGGCCAGTATCTGAACGGCGTCGTCGCCGGTCACGCCTCCAAATCGAAGAAGCTCGGCTTCGTCGCCGCCAAGCCGATCCCGCAGGTCCTGCTCAACATCAATTCCTTCCTGCTCGGCGCCCGTTCGGTCGATCCGGCGATCACCTGCCAGGTGATCTTCACCGGCGAATGGTCGCTGGCGGTCAAGGAGGCCGAGGCCACCAACGCGCTGGTCGACCAGGGCGCCGACGTCATCACCTGCCATGTCGACAGCCCGAAGGTGGTGGTCGAGACGGCCGCCGGCCGCGGCGCCTTCGTCTGCGGCTATCACGCCAACCAGAGCCCGCTGGCACCGGAGAAATACCTGACCGGAGCGGAATGGAACTGGGCCAAGGTCTACAAGATGTTCGTCGATGACCTCATCGCCGGCACGCCGCTGCCCAATTTCACCCGCGGCGGCCTGGCCGACGGCTTCGTCAAGATGAGCCCGCTCGGGCCCGCCGTGAACGAAGTGGCCCGCAAGCAGTTCGACGGCACGCTAGCCGACATGATGAAGGGCGGCTTCTCCGTCATCAAGGGCCCGCTGAAGAGCAACAAGGGCGTCGTCGTCGCCACTGGAGGCCAGGCCTTCGCCGAGACCGCCATCGAGCTTGAAAGCATGGACTATCTCGTCGAGGGCGTCGTCGGCTCGACCGCCTGAGCCGACTAAGGGAGTCGGGACGATGACGGACACGGTGAGCAGCGCGGACATGCCGGCCATTCTCGGTGCCAAGGGATATCGGGCGGCGCTCGAATGGACCGCCAGGCGAGCTGAGGCGTTTGTCATTCCGCTCGCGGCGCTGGTCGTCGGCATGGTGCTGTTCAGCCTGTTCGTGGCGCTGGTCGGCAAGTCGCCGGTCCAGCTATACGAGACCATGTGGCGGGGCGGCTTTGGGTCCTGGGTCTCGATCCAGAACTCGCTGTCGCGCGGCGCTCCGCTTCTGCTCGCGGCGCTCTGCGTGGCGCTGCCCGCGCGCCTTGGGCTGGTCGTCATCGGCGGCGAGGGCGCGATCGTGCTCGGCGGCGTCGCCGCCGCCGCCATTGGTGTGGTGCTGAATGGCGCGCCATCCTTTCTCGTCATCCTCCTCATGGGCGTGGGGGGCGTGGCCGCCGGCGGCATCTGGATTGGTGCCGTCGGCGCGCTCCGCCATTACCGCGCCGTCAACGAGACCATCTCCAGCCTGCTGATGGCCTACATCGCCATCGCGCTGATGAATTACCTGGTTGAAGGCCCGCTGCGCGATCCGGCCTCGCTCAACAAGCCCTCGACCCAGCCGCTCGCCGACATCTACCGCATCGGCAACATCCTGGGCATGGAGGTGCATTGGGGCCTCGTCGTCGGCATCCTCGCCTGCGTGCTCTCCTGGCTGCTGATCGAGAAGACCCGCTGGGGCTTCGCCGCTCGCATCGCCGGCGGCAATGTCAGGGCGGCGCAGGTGCAGGGCCTTGCCGTCGGCCCGCTGATCGTCGGCTTCACCGCGCTTGCCGGCGGCTTCGCCGGGCTTGCCGGAATGCTGGAGGTCGCCGCCGTGCAAGGCAGCGCCAACGGCTCGCTCGCCGCCGGCTACGGCTATACCGGCATCCTCGTTGCTTTCCTTGCCCGCCACAATCCGCTCGCCATCATCCCGGTCGCCATCCTGCTCGGCGGCATCGACGCCTCCGGCGGCCTGATCCAGCGCCGCATGGACCTACCCGATGCGACCGTGCTTGTGCTGCAGGGCATGCTCTTCATCGTCATCCTGTTCAGCGAGACCCTCTACGGCCGCTTCAAGCCCTTCAACCCGGACCTCTGGCAGGGGCCTGATGTCCTGAAGGGGAGCGCCTGATGGAAACGACCGACATCGGCCTCTGGGGCGTGCCGCTCGCCATACTGGGCGGCGCCATCCGCGTCTCCACCCCCTTCATCTTCGTGTCGCTCGGCGAAGCCATCACCGAGCGCTCCGGCCGCATCAATCTCGGCCTCGAGGGCACGCTGGTGTTCGGCGCCATGAGCGCCTACGCGGTGGCGGTGATGACCGGGTCGCCCTGGCCTGGCCTGCTGGCCGCGGCGGTCGCCGGCCTCTGCTTCGGTCTCTTCCATGGCTGGATCTGCAAATTCCCGAAGGTCAACGACATCGCCATCGGCATCGCCCTGATGCTGTTCGGCTCTGGGCTAGCCTTCTTCTTCGGCAAGCCGTTCATCAAGCCCTCGGCGCCGGACCTGCCAGCGATCCCGTTCGGTGCCTGGTCGAACATCCCGCAGGTGCAGGCGGCGCTCAACGTCAACGTGCTGTTCCTGATCGGAGCAGCGCTTGCCGTCTTCCTCTGGTGGGCCTTCCGCAACACCCGTGTCGGCCTGATCGTGCGCGTGGTCGGCGACAGCGCCGATGCCGCGCGCGCCATGGGCCTCAACCCGAACACGGTGCGTCTGCTCGCCACTGGCGTCGGCGGCGCGCTGGCCGGCATCGGCGGCGCCTACCTGTCGCTCTACTATCCCGGCAGCTGGACGGAGCGCATTTCGTCGGGCCAGGGGCTGATGGCGGTGGCGCTGGTCATCTTCGCGCGCTGGAACCCGCTCGGCTGCTTCGCCGCCGCGCTGCTGTTCGGCGGCGCCGGCGCCCTCGGTCCTGCGCTGCAGTCGGTGGGCGTGACGCAAGGCTACTACCTGTTCTACGCCGCGCCCTACATCCTCACCCTCATCATCATGATCGCCACCTCGTCGCCGAGCCGCACGCTCGCCGGCGCGCCGGGCGAACTGTCGATCACCAAGTGACCCTCCCAGGAACCGCTCGCGAGACCGGAGTTTTGCCATGAACGCCAGAGCCGAGATCACCCAGCGCTACATCGACGCCGATCCCTATCCCTGGCCCTACAATGGCGATCTGAGGCCGGACAACACGGCGCTGATCATCATCGACATGCAGACCGATTTCTGCGGGCCGGGCGGCTATGTCGACCATATGGGCTACGACCTGTCGCTGGTCAGGGCGCCGATCGAGCCTATCAAGTCGGTGCTCTCCGCCATGCGGGCCAAGGGTTACACCATCATCCACACGCGCGAGGGCCATCGCCCCGACCTCGCCGACCTTCCCGCCAACAAGCGCTGGCGCTCGCGCCGCATCAATGCCGGCATCGGCGACCCCGGCCCATGTGGGCGCATCCTGGTGCGCGGCGAGCCGGGCTGGGACATCATCCCCGACCTCTATCCGGCCGAGGGCGAGCCGATCATCGACAAGCCCGGCAAGGGTTCGTTCTGCGCCACCGACCTCGAACTGATCCTCAACCAGCGCGGCATCGCAAACATCGTGCTCACCGGCATCACCACCGATGTCTGCGTGCACACCACCATGCGCGAGGCCAACGATCGCGGCTTCGAATGCGTGATGCTGGAGGACTGCTGCGGGGCGACCGACTACGGCAACCATCTGGCGGCGATCAAGATGATCAAGATGCAGGGCGGCGTCTTCGGCGCGGTGTCGAATTCCGCCGCGCTCGTCGCGCAGTTGCCGTGAGGGACCGGCGATGAGCGGAACTCCCCCTCGCAAGGCGATCGGCGTCGAGACCATCGGCATGACCATGCGCTTCGGCGCCTTCACGGCGCTCGACGACGTCTCGATCAAGGTGCCGGCCGGCTCCTTCCACGCCCTGCTCGGCGAGAACGGCGCCGGCAAGTCGACGCTGGTCAAATGCATGATGGGTTTCTACCACCCAACGTCGGGCGACATGCTGGTCGACGGACGCGAGGTGACGATCGCCAGCTCCAGGGATGCCTCGGCGCTCGGTCTCGGCATGGTCTACCAGCATTTCACGCTCGTCCCGTCGCTGACCGGCGCCGAGAACCTGGTCATCTCGCGCGAGAAGGTGCCCGGTGTCATCGACTGGCGCAAGGAGCGCGGCGCGCTTGCCCAATTCATGGAGCGCATGCCCTTCAAGCTGCCGCTCGACGTCAAGGTGGCCGAGCTCGCCGCCGGCGAGAAACAGAAGCTGGAGATCATCAAGCAGCTCTACCTCGGCCGCAATTTCCTGGTCCTGGACGAGCCGACATCCGTGCTTACCCCGGGCGAGGCGCAGGAAGTGCTTGGCCTGGTGCGCGGCATGACCAAGGCCGGCGATCTCACCGTGCTGATGATCTCCCACAAATTCCATGAGGTCACGGCATTCGCCGACGACATCACGGTGCTGCGCAAGGGCAGGCTCACCGGGACCGGCAAGGTCGCCGACCTTTCTCACCGAGAGATGGCGGCGATGATGATCGGCGACCAGCCGATCGCCGCCCTCGACAGCCGCGTCGAGCCTAAGCCGGACGCCGAGATTGTGCTCAAGGTGAAGGCACTGAGGGCGCCCGACCGCACCGGCCACAAATCGATCGACATCGCGGATCTCGGCGTTCGCTCCGGGGAGATCGTCGGCATCGCAGGCATCTCCGGCAACGGCCAGAAGGAATTTCTCGAAGTGCTGGCCGGGCAGCGCCCGCGCAATGGCGGCGAGGTGATGGTGCGCGGCTCCGCCTATGCGGCGACGCGGGCAGAGGCGCGCGCCCTCAACGTGCGGCTGATCCCGGAGGAACCGCTCAAGAATGCCTGCGCGCCGAGGATGACAGTCGCCGAGAACATCGCCTTCCGCACCTTCGACGTGGACGGCAACGGCAAGCCGGTGAGCTGGATCAGCGCCGGCGCCATCAAATCCTTCAGCGCCCGGCTGGTCGAGCAGTTCAAGGTCAAGACGGCTTCGCTCTCCTCACCCATCGCCTCGCTGTCGGGCGGCAACGTGCAGCGCGCGGTGCTCGCCCGCGAGCTCACCGGCGAGGTCGACCTGCTGATCGTCTCCAACCCGTGCTTCGGCCTCGACTTCTCCGCCGTCGCCGAAATCCGCGCCCGCATCATGAAGGCGCGCAACGCGGGGGCAGCGGTGCTGCTGATGTCGGAAGACCTCGATGAACTCCTGGAACTCTCCGACCGCATCCTCGTGATGTCCGACGGCGCGCTCGTCTACGAGACGCCGATCGCGCAGGCGAGCGTGCAGACGATCGGCGAGCACATGGCGGGGCATCACTGATGGCGGAAATCGCAGCACAGCCCTTCGCCTTCGCCTTCAAGCCCGAGGCGACGGCGCTCATTGTCATCGACATGCAGCGCGACTTCGCCGAGCCGGGCGGCTTCGGCGCCAGCCTCGGCAACGACGTCAGCCGGATCACCGCGATCGTTCCCACGGTGAAGCGGCTGATCGAAGGCTTTCGCGCCGCCGGCCTGCCGGTGATCCACACCATGGAGTGCCATCGGCCCGACCTGTCGGACCTGCCGCCCGCCAAGCGGGACCGCGGCAACGCGTCGATCCGCATCGGCGATGTCGGTCCGATGGGGCGCGTGCTGATCGCCGGCGAACCGGGCACCGCGATCCTCGACGAGCTCGCGCCCCTGCCCGGCGAGATCGTCATCGAGAAGCCCGGCAAGGGCGCCTTCTACGCGACCGGCCTCGGCGAAGACCTGAAGCGGATCGGCGCCCGGCAACTCATCTTTGCCGGCGTGACGACCGAGGTCTGCGTGCAGACGACGATGCGCGAGGCCAACGACCGCGGCTACGAGTGCCTCGTCGCCGAGGACGCGACGGAAAGCTACTTTCCCGAATTCAAGGCGGCCGCCCTGGCGATGATCCGGGCGCAGGGCGCGATCGTCGGCTGGACGGCGACGACCGATCAGGTTCTCGAGGGAATTGCGAATGCCTAACCTTGCCTTTGCCGGCCTGCTCGACGGCGGCTGGCGCGACCTGGCGTTCGAGCCTTTCCGCGACGGCATCGGCGTGCACTGGCTGCTCAAGGGCGGTCCGGTCGAACCGTCGGTCGCGGTGCTCAAATACCAGCCGGGCGCCGGCGTGCCGCGCCACCGTCATGTCGGGCTGGAAACCATCGTCGTGCTGGAAGGCACGCAGAGCGACGAGAACGGCGACTATCCGGCAGGCAGCGTGATCCTCAATCCGGTCGGCACCGAGCATTCGGTGTGGACGAAGGACGGCTGCGTCGTGCTGATCCAGTGGGATTTGCCGGTGACCATTCTGGGGGACACGAGATGAGCGACATCCATTTCGACATCGGCAGCCTGCACGCGGCCTACCAAAGCGGCATCGGCATCGCCGATGTGATCGATACGGTGCTGGCCCGCATCGAAGCCGCTGGCGACCCCGGCATCTTCATCCACCTTGCGACGAGAGCCGAGATGCTGGCCGCGGCCGACGCGCTCAGGCCGTTCGACCCCGTGGCCAGGCCGCTCTGGGGCATCCCCTTCGCCGTCAAGGACAATATCGACGTCGCCGGCATGCCGACCACGGCCGCCTGCGCCGAATATGCCTAC
>NZ_RZOJ01000234.1:0-9570 GCF_003998845.1 Mesorhizobium sp. M4A.F.Ca.ET.022.05.2.1
CCGCGCCGGCCTGCTCGACGGCCATGCCTGCACCCTGCACTGGACCAGCCAGGCCGCCTTCACCGAGGCTTTCCCGGACATCGAGCTCAGGCGCGATCTCTTCGTCATCGACCGCAAGCGTTTCACCTCGGCCGGCGGCGTCGGCAGCCTCGACATGATGCTAGAGATCATCACCGGCGACTATGGCGCCGAGCTCGCGGCGGGCGTCGCCGAATGGTTCGTGCACAGTCCTTTGCGATCGAGCGTCGATCGCAAGCTGATGCCGCTCAGGCTGCGCACCGGCGTGCAGAACGAGCTGGTGCTGTCGGCCATCGCCATCATGGAGGATGCGGTCGAGGAGCGGCTCGGCATGGCGGAGCTGGCGACAAGGCTCGGCGTTTCCCCGGACAAACTCGAGCGCAATTTCCGCGCCGAGCTGGATATCTCGCCCAATAGCTATTACCGGCGGCTGCGGCTGAAACGGGCGGCCGACCTGCTGGCGCATTCGACACTTATGGTGCGCGATGTCGCGCTGGCGTGTGGGTTTGCGTCGATGTCGAGCTTTGCGCGGGCATTTCGCGAGGAGCACGGGCACGCGCCGAAGGCGACGCGGCGGCAGTAGCTTCTTCGCTTGTGCTGAAATGGTGAGACGCTGGCGGGACCGAGGGGGCGCGAAAGGATCACGGTGCTATCGTTTCCCATCCGCCACGCCTGCGGCATCCGGCACGACATTTGCGGGAATTCGCACACACTTCCTGTGACGCATAGCCCATGTTCTCCCCTTCAGGAGGCACCGCCATGAGCATCGTCGTTTTCGACCCCGACAGCACCGAGGATGTGGACTTCAAGGATCGCATGCGCCATCCGGCGGCGGCCGATCCGGCGGGCGGCATGTGGCTCTCCGACACCGAGCCGTCCTTCATCGATGCGGATGCGCTGCGCAAGGGCCGTCTCGCCAAGCTGCGCGGCTGGATGCGCGAGGCGGGCTATGGCGCGGTCGTTTTGTTCGATCCCTACAACCAGCGCTACGCCACCGGCTCGCGCAACATGTTCGGCTATTTCCTGCGTAACTCGACGCGCTATTTCTTCATCCCGACCGTAGGGCCGGTGGTGCTGTTCGAATATCCGCAGAGCTACCATGTCTCGATGGTGCTCGATACGATCGACGAGGCACGGCCGTCCAAGCTGGTCTGGTCGTCGGTATCGGGCCGCGACGACGAGACCGCCGGGCCGTTCGCCGACGAGATCACCGAGCTTCTGAAGAAGCATGGCGGCGGCTCGATGAAGCTCGGGCTCGACCGCTGCAGCCATCTGCAGGCGCTGGCGCTCGAAAAGCGCGGCTGCGAGGTGCGCGATTGCCAGGGCGAGATCCTGGCGGTGCGCGCGGTGAAGACGCCGGAGGAAGTGAGGTGCCTGCAGGCCTCGATGGCTGGCGCCGAGGCAGCGGTGTCCGCCGTGCGCGAAGCGATCAAGCCCGGCGTCTCCGAAAACGAGCTGTTCGCCATCATGTATGGCGAGGTGATCCGCCAGGGCGGCGAGTTCATCGAGACGCGGCTGCTCACCTCCGGCCAACGCACCAATCCGTGGTTCAGCGAGGCGAGCGGCCGCAAGATCAGGCCGGGCGAGCTGGTCGCGCTCGATACCGACACGGTCGGCTGCTACGGCTATTATTCCGATTTCTCGCGCACCTTCCGCTGCGGGCCGGGCAAGCCGACCGCCTACCAGAAATCGCTCTACCGCATGGCGCACGACCAGGTGCAGCACAACATCGGCATCGTGAAGCCCGGCATGGCTTTTCGCGAGATCGCCGAAAAGGCCTGGAAGATCCCGGACCGCTTCGTCGACCAGCGCTACACCTCGGTCATGCATGGCGTCGGCATGCATGGCGAGACGCCGTTCATCGCCCACGCGATGGACTACGAGACCTATGGCCGTGACGGCATCATCGTGCCCGGCATGGTGGTCAGCGTCGAAAGCTATATCGGCGAGAAAGGCGGCCGCGAGGGCGTCAAGCTGGAGGACGAGGTGCTGATCACCGAGACAGGGACGGAGTTGCTGTCGCGCTTCCCTTATGAGAATGAATTTTTGGAGCCGCAGGTTTGAAGCTGGCGTCCACCACCGTCTTCAGTGCACCATCGCGAAGTTTTGGGATTGGACGCGGCATCCAAAACGGTCGTCATCCTAGGGCGAGGCAAGGAGCGCAGCGACGCGGCGCAGACCCTAGGATCCATGCCGCGACGTCGGAGCGGTGCAGAATTCTGTCAGGCGGCGATCACAGACCAAGGTAACGGCATGGATTCCAGGGTCTTCGCAATGCCGCTTCGCGGCTGCTTCGCCCTGGAATGACGAAGCGCGAGAATCCGCATGAAAACGCCCATCTCCATCCGGCGCGGCAAGGTGGCCGCGGTGTTCATCGATCTCCAGGAGGAGCATCGCAAGGACGAACGCTATCTGGTCGACGGGTTTGGCGACATCCTCGCCAACGTCCAGCGGCTGCAGGCGGCGGCGCGGCGCAATTTCGTGCCGCTCTACCACTGGGCTTACATCGTCGATCTCTCCGAGGCGCGGCCGTTCCATCCGGTGGATGCCAGCGGCAAGTCGGCCTTCTCCGACAAGGACGACCCGCTGACGGCGATCTGCGCGGAAGTGGCGCCGGCCGAGGGCGAGCCGATGCTGGTCAAGACCGAGGCCAGCGCCTTCGGCAACGGCGCGTTCGCCGACCGGCTGAAGACGGCGGGCATCGAATGGCTGGTGATTGCCGGCGTCTGGACCGAGGCCTGCATCGACGCCACGGTGAAAGATGCGGTGGCGCTTGGTTTCCGCGTGCTGCTGGTCAAGGATGCCTGCGGCAGCGGCAGCGTCGCGATGCACCAGACCGCCATCCTCAACCTCGCCAACCGGCTCTATGGCGGCGGCGTCACCAACACGCTCGATGCCTGCCGGCTGCTGGCGGGCGACACGGTCGATGCGTGGCAGGTCGAGGGCTCGGTGCCGCTGCGCTTCACCTACGACAATGCGGCCCGGCTCTACGACGAGCTCTGACGGCAAGCCGATGGGCACGAACCAGATCGAAGCGGCCAGGTGGGGGAAGTACGCCACCCTGCTCGACCCGGAGCTGTGGGACTATATCGACCAGGTCAATGCGTGGTTCCCGCCCGCGATCGCGGCGCGGCCGATCGCGGAGCAACGGGCGGTCTACAACGCGATGTGCCGGGCCTTCCATCCAGGCCGTCCGGCTGATGTCACGGTGAGTGACGGCGTGGTCGCCGCCGACGGCCGCGACATCGCGATCCGGCGCTACCGTTTGGCCGGCAAGGCGTCGCGGGCGATCGTCGTCTACTATCACGGCGGCGGCTTCGTGCTCGGCGACCTCGACAGCCATGACGACATCTGCGCCGAGTTCTGCGCAGCCACCGGCTCCGAGATTCTGTCGGCCGATTACCGCCTGGCGCCGGAGCATCTGCATCCCGCCGCCTTCGAGGATTGCCTCGCCGTGTTCGAATGGGTGGCGGCGACAAGCGCGCTGCCGATCGTGCTCTGCGGCGAGAGCGCCGGCGGCAATCTCGCCGCGGCGGTCGCGCACGCGACGCGCCGCAGCCAGCGCCGCGCCGCCGGGCAGGTGCTGATCAATCCAGAACTCGGCGGCGAGACAGGCCGCTCCTATATCGAGCACGCCGAGGCGCCGCTGCTCAGCCTCAGCGATATCGAGTTCTACCGCCGCATCCGGTCCGCGCCGGGTCAATCGCTGGACGATCCGACCTTCTCGCCGCTGCGCGACAGCGATTTTACCGGCCTGCCGCCGACCTTCATCATCACCGCCGAATGCGATCCGCTGTCCTCCGACGGCGAGGCCTATCGCGGCCGCATCGTCGCCGCCGGCGGCTCGGCCTGGTGGCAGGAAGAGCCGCTGCTGGTGCACAGTTTCCTGCGCGCCCGCAACAGCGTGCCGCGCTCCGGCGAGGCGTTTGCGAGGATTATTGCCGACATTGCCAGGCTGGGCGCCGGCGATGAGGCGCCAATCTCCCCCCAAGTGGGGGAGATGGCCGGCAGGCCAGAGGGGGGCGCGAAGGATCGCGTCCCCTCAGAATCCTTAGGATTCAAAACCATTCGTCATCGCAGCGGCGCTGAATAGCCGAGATGCTGGGCGGGACAGCGCCCCCCTCTGCCCTGCCGGGCATCTCCCCCACAAGGGGGGAGATTGGCGCTACCCTCGTGCGGAACAGCGCACAAGAACTGCGGAAAAGCGAACATTTCCCGGCGTAACCCCGCCCTATCATCGCCGCAGGCCAAGGCGCTCCGGCGGTCGCATCCGTCCCCGCACTGTGACAGGCCGGGGCGCCCAACAGGAGGGAACGACGATGAAATTCATGCTGACCGACAGGAAACTGCACCCGCGGGCCGAGCCGATCGCCGCCGACTTCCGGAAAGGCGGCATCAGCCGGCGCGAATACTTCGCCATCATGGCCGGCTTCGGCGTCAGCGCAGCCGGAGCACTGGCACTCGGCGGGCTTACCCCCTCGCCGGCCCGAGCCGAGGAGCCAAAAAAGGGCGGCACCTTGCGCGTCGCCATGAACGTCAAGGGTTTCAAGGATCCGCGCACCTTCGACGGCGTCGAGATGTCCAACGTGGCGCGCCACTGCAACGAATATCTGGTGCGCTGGAATACAGACTTCAGCTTCGAGCCGTGGCTTTTGGAAAGCTGGGAGACCAGCGACGACGCCAGGACAATCACGCTGCATGTGCGCAAGGGCATCACCTGGTCGAATGGCGACACCTTCAACGCCGACGACGTCATCCACAATCTCAACCGCTGGTGCGATGCCTCCGTCGCCGGCAACTCGGTCGCCGCGCGCATGGGCGCGCTGGTCAACGCCGACACCAAGAGGCCGGTCGATGGCGGCATCGAGAAGGTCGACGACTACACCGTCAGGCTCAACCTGCCCAAGCCCGACATCTCGCTGATCGCCGGCATGGCCGACTATCCGGCGCTGATCATGCACCGCTCCTATGAGGGCGACGGCGACCCGAAGAAGGCTCTAGCCATCACCACCGGCCCTTGCGAACTGGTGAGTTGGGATGCCGAGACCGGTGCGGAGGTGAAGCGCAAGGACAAGCCCTGGTGGAAAGGCGAGTTCCATCTCGACGGCATCAAATGGGTCGACTACGGCTCCGATCCCAACGCCATGCTGTCGGCCTTCGAATCCGGCGAGATCGACACCGACCACGAGACGGCTTCAGACGCCGTATCGCAGACCGAAGAGATGGGGCTCGAAAATTCCGAGATCGCCACCGGCTCGACCATCGTCGCCCGCTTCAATGTCGGCAACGCGCCCTATGACGACGACAAGGTGCGCCGTGCCGCCCAGCTTGCCGTCGACAACTCGGCCGTGCTGAAGCTCGGCATCGACGGTCGGGGCAAGCCCGCCGACAACCACCATGTCGGCCCGATGCATCCGGAATTCGCCGATATCGGCCCAGCCAAGCGTGACGTGGATGGTGCCAAGAAGCTGCTCGCCGAGGCTGGCAAGGCCGACCATGAATTCGACCTCATCTCGGTCGACGTCGAATGGCAAAAGAGCACCGGCGACGCGATCGCCGCGCAGATGCGCGAGGCGGGCCTGAAGATCAAGCGCACCGTGCTGCCGGCCGCCACCTTCTGGAACGACTGGAGCAAATACCCCTTCTCCTGCACCGAATGGCTGGGAAGGCCGCTCGGTGTCCAGGTGCTGGCGCTGGCCTACAAATCGGGAGCTGCCTGGAACGAAAGCGCCTATGCCAACAAGGAGTTCGACGAGCTCCTCGACAAGGCGCTGGCAATGCCGGACGCCAAGGCGCGCAAGGAGATCATGGCCAAGATCGAAGAGAATCTGCGCCAATCCGGCATCATCATCCAGCCATACTGGCGCTCGGTCTATCGAACCTACCGCAAGGGCGTGCATGGCTGCGAGCAGCACCAGTCGCTAGAGCAGCATTTCGAGAAGGTGTGGCTGGAGTCCTGATCCCTCCCAGGGTGGCAACCCCGGCCGGCGTGGCTCAACCAGGGCCGCGCCGGCCGTTGCCATGTGCGCCCATTCATCACAGATTGCATGCGGCCTCAGACCGGCGAACGCGAGAAACAGTCAGGGATGGATCACTTCAACCTCGGCACCTACCGCCGCCCAATCTCCACATCCTCGGCGGAGACGCAGCGCTGGTTCGATATCGGGCTGAACTGGTGCTACGGTTTCAACCACGAGGAAGGCATAAGATGCTTCGCGAAGGCGCTGCGGACTGATCCCGATTGCGCCTTCGTGCACTGGGGCATCGCCTATGCCGCGGGGCCTTTCTACAATCTGACCTGGAAGGAGCATGGCGAGGCCGAGGCCTGAGTGGCGCGGTTCAGCGTTGCGCCCAGCATCCGGACAATGTCTGGGCGCTGCACGGGCTGGTCGAATGCTTGAGGCGGCGCGGCGAGACCGACCAGTTGCCTGGGTTCCAGGCCAGGCTCGCTACGGCGTTGGCAAAGACCGACGTGCCGATCACCTCGTCCTGTCTGTGCAGGACAAGCGCGCATTCAGGGCACGACTGCTGCCATTGAAGATGGCCCGCCCCTGTGCGCCGTCACCAATCTCGCGTACACAAGTCGTGTTCCAACCCGGCCCCGCGACGTGAGAACCCCATGCGATTGCTGCTAAGTAGTCTCTTCCTCGGCCTCGCCGCCGCCAGCCTGTCGCCCGCCCGGGCCGCGGCGGACGATTGCGGCGATGCCGCCGCGCTGGTGCAACTGGCCTATCCCAATGCCCAGAAGAGCGCCGACGAAAGATCGTTCACGCTGGAACCCCATACCAGCATCTCCCTGACGCTGCGGGAAGGCGACAATTCATTCGGCCTGGTCTGCAAGGTCTGGCCCGCCCATGACGACCTGCTGCTGGTCGCGGTGCCACTGATCGACAGCGCCAAGTCCGGCGACGGCCAGCATGTCGGCGATATCGAGATTCTCGTCCTCGACATGAACAGCCTGCGGGTGCGCCAGCGTCTGCTCCAGCCCGGGCTGATGAATGATGATGCCATCTACATCCGCAAGATCGAGTTCGATACCGGCCGCTACAGGCTGGCGCCCGATGTAAGCGCCTTCGGCCTGCGCATCGAAATGGCAAGCGATTCTCGGCCCAATCCCTTCCGTGAAACCGACCTCAGGCTCTATGCCCTCACCCGCGATGGGCTGCGCCTGGTGCTCGACGGCCTCGTCGTCGACAGCTATGGCGGCGAAGGCGACGCCAATTGCGCGGGATCCTTTCATTCCAGCAAGGCCGGCCTGTCGATGCGATCGGCGAGCCACCACGGTTATCGCGACATCAGCGTGGTCGAGCGGAGGGATACCGACGAGCCCGCCCTCGACACGAAGGGCGAATGCCAGTCGCACCCCGGCAAGCCGGTGAAGCGGACCTACCGGCTCCGCTATGACGGCAGCCGCTATCCGGTTCCGGCGGCGCTCAAGGCCTCGGAGCCGTGAAAGAGCCGCTCGCGCCATGATCGGGTAGCAGCGCATCTCAAGAGCCGTGCCGGCAACGGCAGGCCGACGCGGATCGGTGAGGCGATCCTCGCCGGGCTCAGCCGCGACGGCACGCTCACACTGTCGCGGCCAACGTGCCCCATGTCATCGGCCACAAGGACGACTATGCCGTGCCGATCCATGGCGACGATCGCGGCATCCCGGCCGTGCTGGTCGGGATGCGGCAGGACCTGCCGGCTGACCACCAGGGCGTAGAGGCCTGGGCCAAGCGGCTCGCCGCCGCGCTGCCGGCCGGGCAGACGGCCTGAAGCGACCCCGACGTTGCCTACTTCATGATGTGATAGGCCTGCAGACCGCCTTCCCGGTCACGAGAAGATCTCCGCCAGTTCCTCGACGCTGGTGCCTTCCTTGACCTGGCGCAGCTCGATGTAGCCGACCGCCGTGGCCGTAGACATCACCATCGAGACCACGCTTTGCACCAGCGCAGCCAGGATGGCGGCAAGGATTCCGTGGAAGAAGACGACAACCACCGCCGTGATCGACTGGATCACCATGGCTATGATGAAGAGGATCACGAACAACCCGAACAACGCCCAGCGGCTGCCCTTGGTCAGGACACGGCTGCGCGACATTGAGCCGAACACACCGAGCCGCTCCTGGATCAGGACCGGCACCGCCACGGACCAGCCGAGCCATAGGATGATGCCCGGAACGAGCAAGGCGATAGCGGCAAACCCGGCGCCAAGACCGACCAGAATGCCTATCCCCAGGGTCGGCAGCAGGTAGCGTATCGCGATCGTGATGCAATCGCCGAAGGATGGTGGCTTGCCGTTCAGATCCTCGATAGTTGCCCTCACAAGCGCCGACTGAAGCAGCAGCGCGCAAATGAAGGATACCAGTCCGGCGACGATGCTGACCCAGGAATTGCGGAACATCGCTTCAGGATCGGCCGCCGCGCCAGGGTCGGTCTGCAGCATCACGTCCACGCGCGATTCGGTCCAAAGTTGCGCGAGAAGCGCCGGCAAGCCGGAGAACAGCGCGGCAAGGCCGACATATAGTCCTATGTTGCGGCCAATCACGGAAAAGGTGTTGTTGAACACCCTGCCGATCTGGAATTTCTCAGGCCGTGTCAGTGTCGTTGAAGTCATAAGGCACCCCCTTTTAACCACCACCGCATAATGGCTGGTTGTCACGATAGTAGATGTGACAAGATTAACAGTTGGCGTCCAGCCCACTTGCAATTGTCTTGCCGCATTGCCAGTGTCGGCGCTGCGGGTTTGCAGGGGAGCAAATGGGTGGCAGTTGCACAGCCGGGCACAGTGGACGCCGAATGGCTGGCGAAAGTGCATAAGCAGCTGCTGGCCGACACGTCCATCCAGTTCGACCTGCCGGCCTTCGCGCAGCCCCAACCTCCGGCCTGGCTGAAGCCGCTGCTGGATTTCCTGGCGCAGCTTGGCCCCTATATGATCTACTTGTTCTGGGGCGCGGTGATATCGGGCGCCGCGATCATCCTGTTCCTTATCGTCCTGGAGGTGAAAGGCGTCGCCTGGCGCCTGCCGTGGCGGCGCGCGCGCAGCGAAGCGGATACGGAAGAGCAATGGCGCCCCGATGCCGCAGCGGCGCAGATCCTGCTGTCGGAAGCCGACGCGCTTGCGGCGCGCGGCGACTATGACGAGGCGGTCCATCTCCTGCTTCGCCGCAGCGTCGCCGACATAGCCGGGCGCCTGCCCGACTTCCTGCGTCCCTCGCTGACGGCGCGCGACATCGCCAATGCTCCTTCCCTGCCGGCGCGGCCACGCGGCGCGTTCAGCGAGATCGCGCGAATCGTCGAGGCCGCGCTGTTCGCCCGCCGGCCCGTTGGCGCCGAAGGCTGGCAGCAAGCGCGCGGCGCCTATGAGCGGTTCGCTTTCCGGGATGCCTGGGCATGAGCGCGCCGGCGGCCGAAGCGCAGGAACCGTTCAGCCGCAGGACGCTGTTCTGGGGCATTTTCGCCAGCCTGTTCGCCGCCGCCGGCTTTTTCCTCCTGTCCACCTACGCGCCCGACTTCCGTACGCCAGGCAATGGCGGCGCGACGCCGCTCTCCAAGGGCGGCTCCGGCT
>NZ_RZOJ01000235.1:0-9565 GCF_003998845.1 Mesorhizobium sp. M4A.F.Ca.ET.022.05.2.1
CACCCGGGGAAAAGATGCCTCTGAAATGCAGCGCCGCAGCGCCGACGACCACCGCGGGCAGCACAGCCCGCTCGCCGGCAAAGCTGCGCGCGGCCCGGGTGAGGTAGAATACGGCGGCCCCGAAGAGCAGCGTCGGCCACGCAACCAGTGCGACATCCTCCGCGACGGCGGCGCTGCCCGTCAGTGCCGAGGCCGCAAGGATGATGGCGGCGAGCGGTGCGTCGACCAGCCGCGACCAATGCATGACAAAGCCGCCTTCCGGCCCCATCCGGTACTGGTGCAGGTCGAACCAGCCCTGGCCGAAGAGAAGATCGCGAACCTCGACCATGCGCAGCATGCTGTCATTGTCGCCGCCATTGTTGGTCAGTTCCGGAAATCCCGAATAGGCGTTGACCAGGAGCACCACCAGCATGGTGAGCAGCGCCGCCAGAAGGTCCATTCGCCAGGCGGCTCGGGCGGCTTTCCCGGAAGGAATCGCGGCATGGACGGCGGACATGGATCGACTTTCGGGTGGTTGTTCGGTGCCGCAGGCTAGCGCCGCTCGCTTCACAAAGCGTAAAGCTCGATGCAGATGCGCTAGCCGCGTGCCGGAAACACCCAAGCCGACGACACGATATAGCTCAGCGCGCTTGCCGCGACCGTGGTCAACGCCGACATGGCGACGGGCGACAGGCCAAAACGCGTTACCGCGACATGCGAGACAAGGCCGGAAAAGGCAGCGCATCCGGCCTGCAGCGCAAGATAGCGCGGCAGCGCGGTGGCATGATCATGCTCTGCGCCGAAGGTCCAGCCGCGTTGCGCGGAATAGGCGACGATGAAGGCGATCGCGTAGGCAACGGCACTGCCTGCGAACGGCGAGAGGCCAAGCGAAACCAGCAGCCACGAAAGCACGAACAGGAGCAGGGCGGCGCCGACACCGACCACCAGGAAGCGGAACAGGCGCGTCTTCTGGATAAGGTCCGGCAACGCGTCGATCATCGGTTTTCGCCCGCCGGCAGATCACTGGACTGGCCGGCTCTCAACCGCTTGACCGGAATTTCCAGGACGCCGAGCAGGAATGCCGAGAAGAAGGCCTGGAACGAAATCACAATCAGGCTGAGGCCGAGTACGACGATGCGCGGGATTTCGGAATCGTCCAGCGGGCCGAAGCCGAGATTCGCCCAGCGCAGCACGGCATAGGCGCAAAACGAGAAGCCGCCGGCAAAGCAAATGCCGGCATTGGCGGCGAGGCGGTCGGTGCTGATGGTCCTGGTCAGCCAGTCGGAGCCCCGGCTGCGCGGCAGGATGCCCGTGACCTCGGCATAGTAGCGCGAAATGACGCCGAAGGTGATGAGCTGCACGCCAGTGACGATCATGAAGCAGGCGGCCACGAAGGTGTTCAGGTCGAGCGACAGATTGTTGATCACCCTGAGCGGGCCGAACACCAGCAGAGCCGCAAACAGCGTGCCCAGGCCACCTAGCACCATGCCGGGGATGAAGAACATCCAGCGCGGATTGTAGACCAGCAGGAATTTGAGATGCCGCCAGCCGTCGCGCCAGGTCCTGAGATGCGGCGGGCGGCTGCGGCCGTCCGGCTTGAGCGTGGTCGGCACCTCCTCGATACGCAGCCCGGCAAGCGCGCCGCGCACCACCATCTCGCTGGCAAACTCCATGCCGGTGGTCTGCAGATCGAGCTTTCTGATGGCCTCGGCATTGAAGCCGCGCAGGCCGCAGTGGAAATCGCCGGTCGTGATGCGGAAGAACAGGCGGCCGATGAAGCTCAGCACCGGATTGCCGAGGTAGCGATGCAGCGGCGGCATGGCGCCGGCTTCGATGCCGCCCCGGAAACGATTGCCCATGACCAGGTCGGCGCCGTCGCGCAGGCGTGCCACGAACGCGTCCAGCGCGCTGAAATCATAGCTGTCGTCTGCGTCGCCCATGATGATGAAGCGGCCCCTGGCGGCGGTGATGCCGCCAAGAAGGGCAGCGCCGTAGCCCTTTTGCGGCACCGACACGACGCGGGCGCCGATAGCTGTCGCGATGTCCTGGGAGCCGTCGGTGCTGCCATTGTCGGCGATCAGCACCTCGCCCGCTATGCCGGCCTTGTCGAGGAAGGCCTTTGCCTTGCCGATGCAGACGGCAAGCGTCTCGGCCTCGTTGAGGCACGGCATCAGGATGGTGAGCTCGAGCTGCCTGGTCTGGGCGGCGCGGATGGTTGTGACGGCGTTCATGGTTCTTGTTCCATCAAGGACCGGTCCGGCGTCTGCAGGGCCGGGCTCATTCGAACCACCCTTGCATGGCAAGGCTTAAGAAAACGATGACGCGGGTTCTCGCCTTGTCTGCAATCCGACTGGGTTTGCGCCTTGCTGATGCAATCTTCAAAATGTCGCGATTGGCAGACCTCGCCGATTTCCTTATATCGGCGACAGAGCCGCCGGAGAGCCCATATGCCGCTGAAGATCGCCGTCCAGATGGACCATGTCTCCACCGTGTCGATCGCCGGCGACACGTCCTTCGCCCTTTCGCTCGAGGCGCAACGGCGCGGCCACAAGCTTTTCCATTACACGCCCGACCGGCTGTCGATGCGGGACGGCAAGGTGTTCGCGCGCATCGAGGAGATGCAGGTGCGCGACGAGAAGGGCAATCACTACTCGTTGGGCGAGAAGGTGCGCACCGATCTGTCGGAGATGGACGTCGTGCTTTTGCGGCAGGACCCGCCCTTCGACATGAACTACATCACCACCACGCACATCCTGGAGCGCATCCATCCTGGGACATTGGTGGTCAACGACCCGGCCTGGGTGCGCAACAGCCCGGAAAAGATCTTCGTCACCGAATTTCCCGAACTGATGCCGGAAACGCTGATCACCAAGGATCCGCAGGAGGTGGCCGCCTTCCGCAAGGAGTTCGGCGACATCATCGTCAAACCGCTCTACGGCAATGGCGGCGCCGGCATCTTCCATCTGCACGAGGCCGATCGCAACCTTGCCTCGCTGCTCGAAATGTTCGGCCAGATGTTCCGCGAGCCGTATATCGTGCAGCGCTACCTGAAGGACGTGCGCAAGGGTGACAAACGCATCATCCTCATCGACGGCGAGCCGGTGGGCGCAATCAACCGCGTGCCGGCCGAGCACGATTCGCGCTCCAACATGCATGTCGGCGGCCGCGCCGAAAAGACCGAGCTGACGGAGCGCGAACGCGAGATCTGCGCCCGCATCGGGCCTTCCCTGAGAGAACGCGGCTTCATCCTCGTCGGCATCGATGTCATCGGCGATTACATGACCGAGATCAACGTGACCTCGCCGACCGGCGTGCGCGAGGTCCAGCGCTTCGGCGGCGCCGACATCGCCAGCCTGTTCTGGGACTGCGTCGAGGGCAAAAGGCGGTAACGGCAACGTTGCAACCGCGCCTGGTTCCGTGCAACTGCGGCTCGCCGATTCCGCGTCTAGACCACGAAGAAGTCGTCCGCAGTGAGCCAGGTGCCCGGGTCCACGGTGGCGAACTGGACGGCCGCCGCCCCGCCCGCCCCGTCCTGATCGAACAGCAAAGCACCGGTCGCGTCGTCATAGATGATGTGGTCGCTGTCATCGATGGCCTCGCTGCCGACCGTGAAGACGGCAGCAAAAAGCGGGCCGGCCGACAGCCCGACGAATGCGGAGCTGTCCAGCCGGAACACATCGTCAAGCGCTTTGAAGTCGACGATACGGTCGTAGTTGGCCGGTCCGAGTGCGTCGAACACGAAGACATCCCGGCCCGCGTCGCCGGCCAGCCAGTCGCGGCCGACGCCGCCATTGAGGATGTCGTCGCCAGTACCGCCGCGCAGGTCGTCTGAGCCGGCGCCGCCGTCGAGAGCGTCGTCGCCCGTATCGCCGCGGATTCCGTCGGTGCCCGCACCGCCGCTTATCGCGTCGTTGCCGGCGTCGCCCTTCAGCCAATCCGTGGCCGGCGCCGCCGTCGAGCGTATCGTTGAACGGGGTGCCGCTGATGCGGTCGCCACCGCCCAGCGCGGCGACGAGCACGGCACGATCGTGGCTTCCATAGCTCACGACATTCGTGACGTCGCTCAGCGCGATGGATTCGGCCGGCGGCGTTACCGTGATCGTAATCGTCGCCACATTGCTGTTGCCCTGGCCGTCGGTCGCGTAGACCGTGAAGCTGTCGGTGCCGACGAAGCCGGCCTCGGGCGTGTAGTCAAACAGATTGCCGTTCAGAAAGTCGGCATGATAGTGCAGGCTCGAGCCGTAGTGACCCTGGTGAAACGGGTAGTAGTTGCCGTCGAAACTCGTGCTCTGCTCGAGGGCGCCGTGGTCCGGCCCGTCCACGACGATAAAGCTCAGGAGATCGTAGTCGGCATCCGCGGCGCTGAATTTGATGTCGTCGAGAAATTGCCCCTGCGAAACCGACACATTCAGATCGGCGGCGCTGGGCGCATGATTGACGAAGCTGTCGGGCTGCAGCGCGCCGCCTTCCAGGATGATCTGATGCTGTCCGTACTGGGTGTTTTCGCCGCCGAAATATTCGTTCGCGCCGATCCATGTCACCGTGATGGTGTCGGGGCTGTCGGCGTTGACCGAGACAATCTGGGCCGACATGAAAGCGGCCTGGTCGGACAAGGTGCGGATGAGATTGCCTTCATTGTCGAAGACCTGCGTCTCCACCGTCGTCCAG
The DNA here is from genome assembly GCF_003998845.1 of Mesorhizobium sp. M4A.F.Ca.ET.022.05.2.1. Classification (NCBI taxonomy): domain Bacteria; kingdom Pseudomonadati; phylum Pseudomonadota; class Alphaproteobacteria; order Hyphomicrobiales; family Phyllobacteriaceae; genus Mesorhizobium; species Mesorhizobium sp. M4A.F.Ca.ET.022.05.2.1. Next base: position 4,648 of record NZ_RZOJ01000235.1, read on the forward strand.
GTCTCGGTTCGTCCCTCGTTGGTGAAGCTGGTGATGGTGAAGAAGCCGTCGAAGACATCGACCGAAGCCAGGTCGATCCCACCGAACGGGAAATCCGGCTTTGCTCCTATTGGCCCGATCACATCGCCGTCGGTTTCGGTAATGCTGAAAAGGACCGCGTCAGGGCTCGGATTGGGATTGTCGGTTTCTTCCCATACGGTGAGCTCGCTGCCATTGCTTAAGGTCGGCATCCTGTCTTCCTCGCCTTCGCGCCTGGACGTGCTGTGGATGCCCCCCGATCCCAACGATAGCATCGTACGCGCGTCGGATCGGTGACAAACCCGGCCGCGCCCCGCCTTTTTCCGATGTGGTTAATTATGTGTGTCGAGTGGGAATCCGTTTCTCCAGTCGGCGTCGGCATTTGTTCTTGTAATGTTCTTGATCAATCCGAAAATCTGTGGTTGTCTTGGTTGACCCGCTCGCCGCCTGATCGCAGGACCGGCGGGCGGATAGTGGGGGCAGAGCAAGATGGTGGCGCGGGTTCGCACGGTCGCTTTCCAGGGCATCGAGGCCGTGCCGGTCGATGTCCAGGTGATGATCGCGCCGGGCAAGGTCGGCATGCAGATCGTCGGCCTGCCGGACAAGGCGGTGGCGGAAAGCCGCGAGCGGGTGCAGGCCGCGCTGCATGCGTCGGGCCTGTCGATGCCGTCGAAGAAGGTCACCGTCAACCTCGCGCCGGCCGACCTGCCCAAGGAAGGCAGCCACTACGACCTGCCGATCGCGCTCGGCCTGATGGCGGCGCTCGGCGCCATTCCGGGCGATATGTTGGCCGGGTATGTCGTGCTCGGCGAATTGTCGCTCGACGGCACCATCGCGGCGGTCGCCGGCGCGTTGCCGGCGGCAATCGGCGCCAATGCCGAGAACAAGGGCCTGATCTGCCCGTTCGGCTGCGGACCGGAGGCGGCCTGGGCCGGTAAGGACTTCGACATCCTGGCGCCGCGCAGCCTGATCGCGATCGCCAACCATTTTCGCGGCACGCAGGTGCTGTCGCGGCCCGAGGCCGGCATCCAGCTTGCCGCGCGCGACCTGCCCGACCTCGCCGACATCAAGGGCCAGGAGAGCGCCAAGCGGGCGCTGGAAGTGGCGGCGGCCGGCGGTCACAATCTGCTGATGGTCGGGCCTCCAGGTTCTGGAAAGTCGATGCTGGCGCAGCGGCTGCCGTCGGTCCTGCCGCCGCTGGCGCCGAAGGAACTTTTGGAAGTCTCGATGATCGCCTCGGTGGCGGGCGAACTCGGCGAAGGCAAGCTCACCGACCGGCGGCCGTTCCGCGCCCCGCATCATTCGGCCTCGATGGCGGCGATGGTGGGCGGCGGCTTGCGGGCCCGGCCCGGCGAGGTCTCGCTTGCGCATCACGGCGTCCTGTTCCTCGACGAATTGCCGGAGTTCACGCCGCAGACGCTGGATGCGCTGCGCCAGCCGCTGGAGACTGGCGACTGCGTGATCGCGCGCGCCAACCACCGCGTCACCTATCCGGCGCGCATCCAGCTCATCGCGGCGATGAACCCGTGCCGCTGCGGCATGTCGGGCGAGCCCGGCTATCGCTGCCTGCGCGGCGAGCGCTGCCGCACCGATTACCAGGCGCGCATATCAGGCCCGCTGCTCGACCGCATCGACCTCAGGATCGAGGTGCCGGCGGTCTCGGCCAGCGACCTGATCCGGCCCGACAAGGCCGAGGCCAGCGCTTCGGTGGCGCAGCGCGTGGCGCGCGCCCGCGCGATCCAGCGCGAGCGGCTCGAACGGCTTGGCGCCGCCAGCGCCACGACCAACGCGCATTGCCCGCCCGCGATCATCGAGGAGATCGCAAGGCCGGATAGCGCGGGCCTGACGCTGCTGAAGGACGCCAGCGAGAAGCTCGCCTTTTCGGCGCGGGCCTATCACCGAGTGCTGAAAGTGGCGCGCACGCTGGCCGACCTCGACGCCAGCGAGACCGTCGGGCGCATCCATCTCGCCGAAGCGATTTCCTACCGGATGAGCGCGGAGCGCATGGCGCAGGCGGCGTAGAGCCGCCGGATGCCGCGCGTAGGCAAAACATATAGGCTAGTGCCGAAGTGAACCTTTTGGAGGGATGACGGGCATGTTCAGGAAGGGGATTGCCGTAACCGCCGCCGCCGCCTTGCTGCTGGGCAGTGTCCTGCACGCTTCGGCCGCAGGTCAAGGAGGACCTGGCGCACGGAACCAAGTCGCAAAACAAGGCACTCGAAACCATAAGGTCAAACAGGGCGCACGAAAGCCTGCCGTGAAGCCAGGCCGGAAGAGCAGGAAGCCCGCTGCATCTCATCTTGCGGTGCCCAACAGCAACAACGGCAACGTTGCGGTGGGCGGGCCCTATGTCGGTTTGAAATACATCGGAAACGTTCCATGACGGGCCGCTGCCGTTCAGGCGATCAGCCAGCGGCTACCGCGCCTTCAGCTCCAGCCGCCGTCTATGCAGCACCGGCTCCGTATATCCGTTCGGCTGGACTGTGCCCTTGAACACCAGGTCGCAGGCGGCCTGGAACGCGATGGAATTGTCGAAGTCGGCCGCCATCGGCCGGTAGAGCGGGTCGCCGACATTCTGCAGGTCGACGATCGCCGCCATGCGCTGCAGCGAATCCCGCACCTGAATTTCCGAGCACACCTTGTGGCGCAGCCAGTTGGCGATGTGCTGCGAAGAGATGCGTAGCGTGGCGCGGTCTTCCATCAGGCCGACATCGTTGATGTCGGGCACTTTCGAGCAGCCGACGCCCTGGTCGATCCAGCGCACGACGTAGCCGAGAATGCCTTGCGAATTGTTGTCGAGCTCGCGCTGGATCTCGTCCGGCGTCCAGTTCGGCCGCACCGCCACCGGCACCGACAATATGTCGTCGAGCTTTGCCTTCGGCCGGCTCTTCAGCGCCGCCTGCACGGCATGCACGTCGACCTTGTGATAATGCGTGGCATGCAATGTCGCCGCCGTCGGCGACGGCACCCAGGCGGTGTTGGCGCCGGCCTTGGGATGGGCGATTTTTTGATCGAGCATCGCCGCCATCAGGTCGGGCATCGCCCACATGCCCTTGCCGATCTGGGCATGGCCGGCAAGCCCGCACTCCAGTCCGGTGTCGACATTCCAGGCCTCGTAGGCGGAAATCCACGCGGCTTGCTTCATGTCGCCCTTGCGGATCATCGGGCCGGCTTCCATCGAGGTGTGGATCTCGTCGCCGGTGCGGTCGAGAAAGCCGGTGTTGATGAACACGACGCGCTCGCGCGCGGCGCGGATCGCCTCCTTGAGGTTGACGGTGGTGCGCCGCTCCTCGTCCATGATGCCCATCTTGATGGTGTTTTTGGCCATGCCGAGCAGGGCCTCGACGCGGTCGAAGATCTCGACGGCGAAGGCGACCTCCTCCGGCCCGTGCATCTTCGGCTTCACCACATACATGGAGCCGGCGCGGGAATTCGCCCGGCGGCCGCTGGCGCCGACATCGTGCAGCGAAATCAGCGCCGTCAGCGCGGCGTCCATGATGCCTTCCGGCACCTCATTGCCGTCGCGGTCGAGGATGGCCGGGTTGGTCATCAGGTGGCCGACGTTCCTGACCAGCATCAGCGAGCGGCCGGGCAGCGTCAGCGCGCCGCCGGACGGCGCGGTGTAGGTGCGGTCGGGGTTGAGCTTGCGGACAAAGCTCTTGCCGCCCTTGCTGATCTCTTCGGCGAGATCGCCCTTCATCAGGCCGAGCCAGTTGCGGTAGACCACGACCTTGTCCTGCGCATCGACTGCGGCGACCGAATCCTCGCAGTCCTGGATGGTGGTCAGCGCCGATTCCAGGATGACGTCGGCGATCCCCGCCGGATCGGTGCGGCCGATCTGGTTGGCGCGGTCGATGACGATCTCGATATGCAGGCCGTTCCTGACCAGCAGCACGGCTTGCGGGTTGGCGGCATCGCCGCGATAGCCGGCGAATTGCCTGGGATCGGCAAGTGTCGTGACACCGGCGCCCTCGCCCAGCCGCAGCATGCCGTTGACAAACGAAAGCCCGTTGACCCCGGCCCATTTGCCAGAGGTGAGCGGCACCGACTGGTCAAGGAAATCCTTGGCCCAGGCGATGACCTTGGCGCCGCGCGCCGGGTTAAAACCCTTGCCCTTCTCGGCGCCGCCGGTCTCGGGAATGGCGTCGGTGCCGTAGAGCGCGTCGTAGAGCGAACCCCAGCGGGCGTTCGCCGCATTCAGCGCATAGCGCGCATTCATCACCGGCACGACCAGCTGCGGCCCGGCGACGACGGCGATCTCGGGATCGACATTGTCGGTGCTCACGCTGAAGGCCGGCCCTTCCGGCACCAGATAGCCGATTTCCTTCAGAAAGGCCCTGTAAGTGCTCATGTCGAGCGGCGCGCCATTGGCGCGGTACCAGGCGTCGAGTTTTTCCTGCATGGCGTCGCGCTTGGCGAGCAGCGCGCGGTTCTTCGGCGCGAGGTCGTGGACGATGGCGGAAAAGCCGTTCCAGAAAGCATCGGCCGCAATACCGGTGCCGGGCAGCACTTCGCCGGCGACAAAGTCATTGAGCTCGCGGGCAATCTGCAATCCGGCGATCTCGACGCGATCGGACATCAGGGCTTCTCCAGATGAAAGGCTTTGCGGCCTTTGGCATGTCAGGGGTGAAGGGTCAATTCAGCTTAGGGTGAAGGCGGGGAGAATTGCCGTCGGCGAGGCTGCTGATCTCCCCCCTCGAGGGGGAGATGGCCGGCAGGCCAGAGGGGGTTGGTGCGACTGGACGCGACGCTCTTGCTGCAACCGAAGCGTTAGCGCTCTACGCGCGGCGACCCCCTCTGTCGCCTTCGGCGACATCTCCCCCTCAAGGGGGGAGATTGCCACTAAACCGCGATCCTTGGCCGTCCCGATGCCACCGCCACCACATGCGCCTCGATGAAC
>NZ_RZOJ01000236.1:0-9499 GCF_003998845.1 Mesorhizobium sp. M4A.F.Ca.ET.022.05.2.1
TGTCGATCCAGCCGCTCGAGAAGACGCTGACCGACGAGGATTTTGAGGCGCTGGCCAAGCGCATCGTCGAGAACGTCAACAAGCAGACGGGCGGCGTGCTGAGGACTTGAGGGGATTGCCGGCAGATGGCGAATCGCACTCCAAAGGGCGATGGACCATCTGCGCTATTCCGGCCTTCCTTTTGAAGAACAGCATGCGGCGTTCCTCGGCATCATCGCGACCGACCCGCTGATTGGCGAAACGTTGGCACGCGTGCGGGAGCTTGCACTGCCGGACTGGCTGGTGGTGTCGGGCGCGCTCTACAACAGCGTCTGGAACCATCTGACCGGCAAGCCGCCGGGCTACGGCATCAAGGATGTCGACCTGTTCTATTTCGACGATGCCGACCTCTCCTACGAGGCCGAGGATGCGGTGATCCGCCGGGCGGCGCTGCACTTCGCAGGGCTGGCGCTGCCGGTCGAGGTGCGCAACCAGGCGCGGGTGCATCTGTGGTATCCGGAGAAGTTCGGGCAGGAATGCCCGCGCTATGCGAGCGCAAGCGAGTCCGTCAGCTATTTTGCTTCGAAGACGCACGCGGTTGGAGTGCGGTACGATGCACAGGGGCGCCTCGATCTTGTGGCGCCGTTCGGGCTCGACGATATTTTTTCCTTCCGCATCACGCCTAATCGGGCGCTGGACAATCAGCGGACGCATGAGGTGAAGGGGGCGCGGGCGCGGGAGTATTGGCCGGAGATTCGTATGGTGGCCTGGTAAGATAGGTGTGCGCGAGGCGCCCCCCTCTGCCCTGCCGGGCATCTCCCCCTCAAGGGGGAGATCGGATGTCACCTCGGCTTTCGCCAATCGCCAACATTGAAGGAGGGGTAAGGACCGCGAAATGCCAATCTCCCCCCTTGAGGGGGAGATGTCCGGCAGGACAGAGGGTGCCTCGCACCAGCACCTCAACAAAAGGGGCGCCGAAGCGCCCCTTTCCATTCAGCATTCTGCGTAATCACCCATTCACCAGCGCCATCAGTTCCTCGGTATAGCGCTTGCCGACCACCTTATCCGGCGACAGCGCGTCGCCGATGGCAGCCACCTCCGCAGCACTCAATTCGACCCCGGCCGCTGCCGTGTTCTGCTCCAGATGGCGGATTTTCCGCGCGCCGGGGATCGGCACGATGAAATCGCCCTGGTGCAGCACCCAGGCGAGCGCCAGTTGTGCCGATGTCACGCCCTTCTCCGCCGCCATCTTTTCCAGTGTGGCAACAACCTTGGCGTTGGCTGCCATGGCTTCGGCCTGGAAGCGCGGCAGGCCGAGACGCCAGTCGCCGGCGCCGAGGACATCGGGCTTGGCGATCGTGCCGGTGAGCAGGCCGCGTCCCAGCGGGCTGTAGGGCACAAAGCCGATGCCGAGCTCGCGGCAGACGGCGAACACCTCATCCTCGGGGTCGCGGCTCCACAGCGAATATTCGCTCTGCACCGCCGATATCGGGTGCACGGCATGCGCCCGGCGGATGGTCGTCGCACTCGCCTCCGAGAGGCCGAGGGCGCGGACCTTGCCCTCGCGCACCAGCTCGGCCATGGCGCCGACTGTGTCCTCGATCGGCACGTTGGGGTCGACACGGTGCTGGTAATAGAGGTCGATCACATCGGTATTCAAGCGCTTGAGCGAGGCCTCGGCCACTGCCTTGACATGTTGGGGGCGGCTGTCGACGCCGGCCATGCGGTCGGTGCCGCTGCCCTCCTCCAGGATCTTGAAGCCGAATTTGGTGGCGATCGTCACCTTGTCACGCACCGGCTTCAACGCCTTGCCGAGCAGGATCTCGTTCTCGTAGGGGCCATAGACCTCGGCCGTGTCGAAGAAGGTGACGCCGATCTCGATGGCGCGGCGCAGCGTGGCGATCGCCTCGGCTTCCGGCTGGCCGCCATAGCCGAAGCTCATGCCCATGCAGCCGAGGCCGACGGGGAAGACTTCGAGTTCAGTTCCAAGCTTGCGGGTTTGCATGGCGCATCTCCTTGTTGCGATGGGGGAGAAATAGTGCCTTGCACGCCGTTCGATAATCATGTCTCTTTCGCACAACTTGTTCCAAAAGATAGATCAATGAACCGAACGAACCTTTCCCAGCTCGCGGTGCTCGCCACGGTCGCCCAATGCGCCAGCTTCCGCGGCGCCGCGCGCGAGCTCGGCATTGCGCCGTCGGCAGTCAGCCACGCGGTGTCGAGCCTGGAGGCCCGGCTCGGCGTGCGGCTCCTGGCCCGCAGCACGCGCAGCGTGGCGCCGACAGAGGAGGGCGCGCAGTTGCTCGAACGGCTGCGGCCAGCATTGTCCGAGATCGACCTTGCGCTGGAGACTGCGGTAGAGGCGCGCGACCGACCGGCCGGCAACCTGCGGCTGACCGTGCCGCGCACGGCAGCGCACCTGACGCTGACGCCGAGGCTCGGCGCCTTCGCCGTCGCCTATCCCGACATCGTACTGGAAATTGTCATCGAGGACCGCTTCACCGATGTCGTCGAGGGCGGCTTCGACGCCGGCGTCAGGCTCGGCGAGAGCCTGCAGCGCGACATGATCGCGGTGCGCATCGGCCCGGATCTTCGCGGTGCCGTGGTCGGCGCGCCGTCCTATTTCGCGACCAGCCCCAAGCCGAGCCACCCGCGCGAGCTTGCCGACCACCGCTGCATCCGCTTCCGCTTTTCCAGCGGCATCCTCTATCGCTGGGAGTTCGAGAAGGACGGCGAGGAGATCGAGATCGCTGCGCAAGGGCCGCTAATCCTCGACGAGGACCATCTGATCGCCCAGGCGGCGGTCGACGGCGCCGGGCTCGCCTTCGTCTTCGAGGACTATGTCCGCACCCCGCTCGCAACCGGCAGGCTGATCCGCGTGCTGGATGACTGGTGCCCATCCTTCGACGGCTTCTTCGTCTATTATCCGAGCCGCCGGCAGATGCGGCCGGCGCTCAGGGCTTTCGTGGATTTCTTCAAGGTGAGCGGGTAGGCGCGCTGCAGGCCCGCGGCGAAACCATCGCTCCAAGGTTGGTCGCCAACCTTATTGGCCGCCGCCGGCGCCCGGAATTGTGTGGAGAGTGGGGCATAGGGTAGCCTGGAAGAAAGCTGACCTCAGCGGCGTTTTTCGGCCATGGAATCGTCAATCACCAACACCTCCACCCGCTACGGCTGGGCAACGATCATCCTGCACTGGCTGATCGGGTTGATCTTCATCGGCCAGTTCGTGCTCGGCTTCGCGATGATGCGGATCGAAAGCCAGCGCACCGCCTTCGAGCTGATCCAGCTGCACAAATCCTTCGGCTTCCTGCTGCTTGGCTTGATCATCCTGCGCGTCGCGTGGCGGCTCGGCAATGCGGTGCCACCCTTGCCGTCATCGGTCGGCACCCTGGAGCGGCGGGCAGCACCACTCGCGCATATTCTGCTCTATGCCTTCCAGATCGCGCTGCCTCTGTCCGGCTGGGCGCTGGTGTCGGTCTCGACGCTGGAAATCCCCAGCATGCCATTCAATCTGTTCGTCATGCCCAACCTGCCACTGGCCGTATCCGACGCGGCGGAGAGTTTTTGGACGGCAGCGCACTGGTATCTCGCCTATGCCGGCATCGCGCTCGTCGTCCTGCATATCCTGGCCGCGCTGCGCCATCATTTCTGGCTGCGCGACAGCGTGCTTGCGCGCATGATCACGCCTTCGTCAGGTGAGGAATAGAACGGCATCGTCATTCGTTGGTGAGGCGAGAAGGCAGCAATGCGCTGCCTCAGCAAAGGGACCTTCCCCATGCATGCGCGCATCCTTGGATTGGCGGCCCTTGTCGCTTGCGTTGCCGTGCCCGCCGTCGCGGCGGTGGCGCTCAGCGACGCCGCCGGCAGCTACACGATCAGCCCGGCCGCATCGAGCATCCGTTTCACCATCGGCAAGGCCGGCGGCGGCGGGTTCGACGGCGCCTTCGCCCGCTTCAAGGGCAGCATCCGCATCGATGACGCCAATGTCGAACGCTCGCAGGTCAACCTCACCATCTATCCCGAGAGCGTCGGCACCGGCCAGAACCGCATCGATGCCTTCCTGCGCTCCGACGCGGTGTTCGACAGCGCCAACAGCCCGGAAATCCAGTTCCGCTCGACCAGCGTGACCCGTACCGGCGACACGACGGCCTTGGTCACCGGCCGGCTGACGGCGCGCGGCAAGACGTTTCCGGAAAAATTCACCGCCGAGCTCAGCAGCCTCAAGGCCGGCACGATCAAATTCCACGTCACCGGCAAGGTGCTGAGGTCGCGCTACGGCATGGATGTCGGCACGCCGATCTATTCCAACGTCGTCAACTTCGACATGACGCTGACGGGCAAGAGGGGCTAGTTCCAAGCTCGCCCCCCTCGGGTTCGTCATCCCAGGGCGAAGCAAGGAGCGAAGCGACGCGCGCAGACCCGGGGATCCATTCCGTGATGCTAAGGCGTTGCAACGGTTACAGAATTCTGCACCGATGCACCTTACGTCACAGGTCACGGAATGGATCCTCGGGTCAAGCCCGAGGATGACGAAGACGCTTTGTGACCCGCGTCTGCGATTGGCTTTTCCCCTGAATTGGGGCACACCTCCATGATGCAATTCGACATGGAGAAGCGTGATGTTCCGATGGGGTGTTCTGTCGACGGCCAAGATCGGCCGCGAGCAGCTGTTGCCGGCGATCGTCGAGGCGGAGAACGGCGTCCTGTCGGCGATCGCCAGCCGCGATCTGGCGCAAGTCCGGGCGCTCGCCGACCGTTTCGGTGCGCCGCATGCTTTCGGCTCCTATGAGGAACTGCTCGCGTCGAAGGACATCGACGGCGTCTACATCCCGCTGCCGACCTCACAGCATGTCGCATGGACCGCGAAGGCGATCGAAGCGGGAAAACATGTGCTGGTCGAGAAGCCGCTGGCGCTCGACGCCAAGGACATCGCGCCGCTGATCCAGCTGCGCGATGAGAAGAAAGTGCTGGTGTGCGAGGCCTTCATGGTCATCTACCACCCGCAATGGATCAAGGTGCGCGACCTCATCGCCAGCGGCGCCATCGGCCGGCTGCGCCATGTGCAGGGCGCGTTTTCCTATTACAATGTCGACCCCAAGAACATGCGCAACCGGCTCGACCTCGGCGGCGGCGCGCTGCCCGACATCGGCGTCTATCCGACGGTGTCGACGCGCTTTTCGACCGGCAAGGAACCGCAGCGCGTGCAGGCGACGATCGAGCGCGACAAGACCTTCGGCACCGACATCTATTCCTCGATCCGCGCCGATTTCGGCGATTTCGAACTGTCCTTCTACCTGTCGACGCAGATGGCGGCGCGGCAGGTGATGGTGTTCCACGGCGAGAAGGGTTTCATCGAGGTGTTCTCGCCGTTCAATGCCGGGCTCTACGACCACCATCGGGTCGAGTTGCACAACCAGAACCACACCGAGGCGCAGGTGTTCCGCTTCCCCGGCACGCAGCAGTACCGGCTGGAGGTCGAGACCTTCGCCAGGGCGGCGCAGGGCGGCAAGGAGCGCGTCTTCACGCTGGAGGAATCGGTGCTCAACCAGAAGGTCATCGATGCCATCTTCCGCGCCGGCGGCAAGGACGGCTGGGAAGCCGTCTGACCTCTGCATTAAGAAAGCCGGCTAATCCTGGGAGGAGAAATGGCTGACGCGGACGTGATCATTGTCGGCGCGGGGCTGGCCGGCCTCGTCGCCGCGGCCGAGCTGGCCGAGGCCGGCAAGAAGATCATCATCGTCGACCAGGAACCGGAGCAGTCGCTGGGCGGCCAGGCCTTCTGGTCGTTCGGCGGTTTGTTTCTGGTCGATTCGCCGGAGCAGCGGCGCATGCGCATCCGCGATTCGCACGATCTCGCGCTGGAAGACTGGATGGGCACCGCGGCTTTCGACCGCGCGGAAGATTTCTGGCCGCGCAAATGGGCCGAGGCCTATGTCGGCTTTGCCGCCGGCGAAAAGCGTTCCTGGCTGATCGAACGCGGGCTGAAATTCTTTCCCGTCGTCGGCTGGGCGGAACGCGGCGGCGGCAATGCCATCGGCCACGGCAATTCGGTGCCGCGCTTCCATGTCACCTGGGGCACCGGCCCCGGCGTGCTCGAACCTTTTGTCCTGCGTGTGCGGGAAGCGGAGAAGCGCGGGCTGGTCCAGTTCAAATTCCGCCATCGTGTCAATGAGCTGACGCGAACGGGCACGACCGTCGATGGAGTGCGCGGCGACATCCTCGAGCCAAGCAGCGTCGAGCGCGGCCGCAAGAGCGCGCGCGACATCGCCGGCGATTTCGAACTGCACGCGCAAGCGGTGATCGTCGCCTCCGGAGGCATCGGCGCCAATCACGAGCTGGTGCGCAAGAACTGGCCGCATCGGCTGGGTACCGCGCCCAAGCGGATGATCACCGGCGTGCCCGACCATGTCGATGGCCGCATGCTGGCGATCACGGAGGCGGTCGGCGGCTCGATCATCAACCGCGACCGCATGTGGCACTATGTCGAGGGCATCAAGAACTGGGCGCCGATCTGGACCGACCACGCCATCCGCATCCTGCCCGGCCCGTCGTCGCTGTGGCTCGACGCACGCGGCAAGCGCCTGCCGGTGCCGCTCTATCCGGGCTTCGACACGCTGGGCACGCTCAGCCACATCATGAGCACCGGCTTCGACTATTCCTGGTTCATCCTGACGAAGAAGATCATCCAGAAGGAGTTCGCGCTGTCGGGCTCCGAGCAGAATCCGGACCTGACGGGCAAGAGCTGGCGCCAGGTGCTGGGCCGCGCGACGTCAGGCATTCCCGGCCCGGTCAAAGCCTTCATGGAGAAGGGCGAGGATTTCATCGTCGAGGCCGACCTTTCGACGCTGGTCAAGCGCATGAATGCGCTGGCTGGCGGCGAGCCGCTGCTCGATGTCGCCGAGGTCGAGCGCGAAATCCGCGCCCGCGACCGGCAGCTCGACAATCCGTTCTCGAAAGACATGCAAATCACGGCACTGCGCGGCGCCCGCGCCTATCTCGGCGACAAGCTGATCCGCACCACCAAGCCGCACAAGATGCTCGATCCGGCGAACGGCCCGCTGATCGCGGTGCGGCTCAACATCCTCACCCGCAAGACGCTGGGCGGCCTACAGACCGATCTGGACAGCCGCGTGCTCGATGCCGGGGGCCAGCCGGTCCCCGGCCTCTATGCGGTCGGCGAAGCCGCCGGCTTCGGCGGCGGCGGCGTGCATGGCTATGCCGCGCTGGAAGGCACATTTCTCGGCGGCTGCATCTTCTCCGGCCGCAGCGCCGGGCGGGCGGCGGCCGAGGCGGTCGCCTGAGGGAAGACCGGCCCCCGCAGGCGCGGACGCCGTACCAGGGTCAACCTGCGGGCTAGGCTCCTACGCCGCCGAGCGCCAGATGCAAGGTCTCAGCGAAGCGATCGGGATAGTGCCCAAAACCCATATGGTCGCCGGGAAAGGCGGCGCGCTTGACACCGAGCCTGTCGGCCAGCGCCTTGCCCATGCCGTCGATCGGCTGGCCGACGGACTCTTCGCCGATACCGACTACGACAGCGGCGCCACGCAGCGCCTCGACGTCGGGACGGTACAGCGAGAGCGGCATGACGCCATGCGCCAGCCAGTATTCGAAATTGCTGCTGACGCGCGCAAAGGTCTCGGCCTCTTCGGGTGTCGGTTCAAACGGCGGCGGCGCATCCTGGGTCTCAGCATCGTTCGGCCCTGCTTCACCTTGATTCGGCCCTTCGGACAGGCCGTTCTCGCTGAAGAATTTCCGCATCGCCGCCCCGACGCCTTGGCTGCGATAGGTATCGTGCAGGTCGCGCATGCCGGCCAACGCATGCGACGGGTCGTCAAGCAACATCATGCTGGGCGGTTCGTGCGCCACCAGCGCCCGCACTTGGCCAGGATGGCGGGCGGCGAGATTGAGCCCGATCTGGGCGCCGCCGCTGGTACCGAACACATAGGCAGGCCCGGCGCCGAGCGCCTCGATCAGCCGCGCGGCATCGTCGCCATGGACATCGAGGCTCTGTTCCTCAGGCTGCTCGTCGAAGGTGCTGCGCGAATTGCCGCGCGGGTCGTAGGCGACCACCGTGTATCGGTCGGCGAGACGGCCAGCCAACCCGGCGAAAACACCGGCGTCCTGCGGTCCGCCGGGGATGATCAGCAGCACGGGGCCGGAGCCGCGCGTCTCGTAATACAGGCTGGCGCCCGGCACTTTCAGCGTCGACGATTGGAGGGTCATTCCATCTCTCCCGTTGCTTCTCAAGATTCGGTCTGGCGCGCCGGTCATTTGCCGGCGACAACCATGCGGTTGCCCTCGCTGTCGCGGAACTCGGCGACGGTGCGGCCAGGCTGCCATGGAGCTTCCTGAGGCTCGGTGATGATTTCGACGCCGCGCGCCTTCAACGCGGCGATTGTCGTTTCGACATCGCCATCGACCAGCACCAGCACTGGTTCGACCCCCGGCGCCTCATCGGCGCGTCTGACAAAATGCAGGTTGGTGACGGCGTCGGGAAACGTCAGCTCGATCCAGCGCCAGCCGCCGTCGCCCATCGGCTGGTCGGCTGCCACCTGGCAGGCGAAATGGTCGGTGTAGAACGCCTTGGCGCGGTCCTGGTCGAATACCGGAAGTTCGGCAAACTGGATATGCATGATGTCTCTCCTCATCGCGGAGGCCGCCGCGCGGCCTCGACGGATGAAGGACGACGCAGATGCCCGAAAAGATTCGGAAACCCTGAGAATCTTTTCGATGCTGCGGAACGTCTTCTGTGTGCAAACCCAGAAAAGGAGATGACAATGGGCTACAGTCTCATCCGCTACGGCGTGAAGGATGAAAGCATCGCCGAAAACCGCATGCTGGTTGCAAAGGTGTTCGAGGCGCTCGACGAAACGAAGCCGCTATCCGTGCGCTACCTCGTTCTGGAGCTGGAGAATGGCGAGTTCGTGCATCTTGTCGGGTATGACAAGGACAGCGCCGCCCTGACCGGGCTCGACGCCTTCAAGACTTTCGGCGCCGACCACGCCGAGCGGCGGTCCGGCCCTCTCGCCAGATCGGCGGCAAAAATCGTCGGCAACTATCGTATGCTGGACAATGCCGTTGAGGCCATGCCGGCCTGACCTCAGTGCCGGCGCGGCCTTGGCGCCGTGCCGCAGCCTGCTCGGGAATGAACGCAATGATGTCATCGAAATTCGACCGGGCGGCGCTGGACGCGATGCTGCCCGGCCTGCGTCCGAAGCTGCACCGCTACGCAGCCCGCATGGCCGGCTCCGTCATCGACGGCGAGGACATCGTGCAGGAGACGGCGCTGAAGGCGCTGCAGGCGATCGACGGCAACGCCGCAGTCGACCGTCCGGAGCAATGGCTGTTTCGCATCGCCCACAATGCGGCGCAGGACCATCTGCGCCGCCGCCAGCGGGAGCGTTCCCGCTTAAGCGAGGCCGATATGACCGGAGTGGAAGACCTCTCCGCCAGCGCGGAGGCGAGGCTTGCGGCTGCCACCAGCCTGCGCACTTTCATGCAGCTCACTCTGCCGCAGCGC
>NZ_RZOJ01000237.1:0-9490 GCF_003998845.1 Mesorhizobium sp. M4A.F.Ca.ET.022.05.2.1
CTGGCGCAACCGGCCGCTCTTGCGCTTCAGCCGCAACTGCTTGGCAAAGCCGCGCACCGATTTCGGCGGGCTTACCTGGCTGTCGCGCGGCTTTGCCAAGCAGTTGCGGCTGAAGCGCAAGAGCGGCCGGTTGCGCCAGGACGAACCGGACGTCGTCTGGCGCGGCAGGCGGGTGGCCGGTAGGGCGAAGAGGCAATCATCGCCTTTCGTGATGTCGCAGGCAATCGACTGTCCCGACCCGGGCGGCGAGATCATGCTGGAGGTGACGGTCCGGATCGCCGTGCCGCCGGTGCGCCGCCGCATCGAGATGGAGATCAACGGCGATGGCCGGCATGTCGCCCGTTTGCGCGCCCTGGCGATCAGCCGCGCCGGCGGGGAACGGGTGCTGCGCTTTCGCGGCAAGGTGGCGCTCGACCCGACGGCGGGGCGCACGCTGGTGATCGAGGCGCGGCCATCCCGCCAGTTCCGCACCTGGGACGACGAGACCGCCGTCGCCACCTATGGCGCGCTGCCCTTCCAGCTCGTCTCGGCAAAGTTCTCGCCGGTTTCCTGACAACGACCTCCTCGCGGCCTGCTCAAACGCCGTAGCGTTCCGTGCGGATCAAGCCAGCCGGCACGTCGGCATCGATGAGCGCCTGGGCGGCGGCCGAGACGAAGGCATTCGAGCCACAGACGAAGGCGAGAATCGGTGGCTTGGGCAGCCGCTCCATGGCCTGCACCATCATCGCGGCGTCGATGCGCCTGGAATAGTCCGAGGCTCGCTGGGCCGGCTCGCGCGTCAGCGTCAGCACCAAGTCGAAGCCGTCGCGCCGGTCGTCGAGGCCGATCAACTCGTCGCGGAAGATCACCTCGTCCCAGACCCGCGCCGAAAACACCAGAGCGACCGGCGCGGCCGATTTCCGCACGCTGCGGTGACGCACCATCGCCATCAGCGGCACCACGCCTGAGCCGCCGCCCACCAGCAGGATCGGCCCGCCATCACCGGCCGACCAGATGAAATGGCCGCCGAGCGGCCCGCGCAATTCGATCTCGTCGCCGACCGCCGCAACCTCGTGGAAGAAGGGCGACACCTCGCCATCCTCGAGCCTCTCGATCGCCAGCTCGACCGTGCCGGCGCTCTCCGGCGCCGAGGCAATGGAGTAGGAGCGGCGCGCCTGATAGCCGTCCGGCGCCGTCAGCCTGACGTCGACATGCTGTCCGGCCAGGTGGAGGAAAGGCCGCGACAGCTTGAAGAAGAAGCTCGTGACACGCGGCGTGCGTTTCTCGATGCGCACGATCCTCGCCGTCTGCCAGGGCGATTGCGCGGCCGAGGCCTCGCTCATGGATCGCCCGAATAGCGCTGTTCGCGCCACGGGTCGCCATAGATATAGATATGGTAGCCGCGCAATTCCCAGAAGCCCGGCTCGTCGCGCTCGGTGAACTGCAGCCCGTTCAGCCATTTCGCCGACTTCCAGAAATAGAGATGCGGCACAAGAAGCCGCGCCGGTCCGCCATGGTCCGGCGTGATCGGCTTGCCCTCGTAGAGCAGCGCCACCATCGCCTTGCCGTCGAGCAGATCCTTGGCCGGCACATTGGTGGTGTAGCCGTCGAACGAGAGCGCCAGCGTGTAGGCGGTCGGCGGCGCGATGCCGGCATCGGCGAGGATGTCGTCGACCAGCACGCCTTGCCAGGCGGTGTCGAACTTGGTCCAGGCGGTCACGCAATGGATGTCGCGCGTCATCCTGGTCAGCGGCAGCGCGCTGAACTCGGCCCAGTTCCATTTCTTGATCGGGCGAGGGCCGTGCTTGAGGGTGAACGACCAGTCCTCGGTGCGCACATGCGGCGTCGGCCCGGCCGACAGCACCGGGAAGCCCTGCTCGAGATACTGGCCCGGCGGGATGCGCGTGTCATGGTCCGTGGGGGGACGCCGTCCGGAAACGAAACCACGGGTGACCATCAGCACATCCCTTTGCGTGGGGCCGTTTGCCGGCCCAGCGCAATGTTCTCGAAGATGGCCCGGCGGGCAACAGAAAAAATGCCGGCGGCGGGCCTTGTGTCTGGCCTGTCGCCGGCGCCAGGCCTCAGCCTGCGGCGAAAGGCACGGCGACGAAGATCTGCGCGTCGCCGCGGTCGACGAGCAGCAGCACCGACTTGCGGCCGGACTTGCCTGCCTCGGCGATCGCCTGGTTCGCCTGCCTGGCGCTCTTCACCGGGGTCCGGTCGACGGCGACGATGACATCGCCCGGCTCGAGGCCGGCCGCCGAAGCCGCCTTGTCCGGATTGACGCGCTCGACCAAGGCGCCGCGCTGATTGTCGGCCAGGTTCAACTCCTCGCGGACATCGGGCGTGATGTCGGTGAGGCCAAGGCCGAGCGACGGGACGCGCAGGGCCTGCCCGGCCGACGGCTTGCCGCCCTCGCCATCGGACGCGGTCTTAACGTCTTCCGAGTTGCGGCCGACATCAGCGGAGATCTGCACGATCTTGCCGTTGCGCCAGACGTCGAGCGTTTCCCTGGCGCCAGGCGAGACCTCGGCGACGGCGCGCGACAGATCCTTGGGATCCTTGATCTCCTGGCCGGCGAAGCCGGTAATGACATCGCCGGTCGCAATGCCGGCCTTGGCCGCGGGCGACCCTTCGGTGACCGCGGCGACAAGCGCGCCGCCGGGGTGGTCGAGCCCCATGGCACTTGCCACGTCCTGCGTCACCGGCTGGATCTGCACGCCGAGATAGCCGTACTCGATGTCGCCGCCCTTCATCAGCTTGGCGATCACCTTTTGCGCCTGGTCGGACGGAATGGCGAAGCCGACGCCGACGCTGCCGCCATTAGGCGAAAAGATGGCGGTGTTGATGCCGACGACATTGCCGCCGACATCGACCAGCGGGCCGCCGGAATTGCCATGGTTGATCGGCGCGTCGATCTGGATGAAATCGTCGAACGGACCGCTGTTGAGGTCGCGGCCGCGCGCCGAGACGATGCCGGCGGTGACCGTGGTGCCGATGCCGAACGGGTTGCCGAAGGCAAGTATCTGGTCACCCGGCATGAGCTTGTCGGAATCGCCCCATTTGACCGTCGGCAGCGGCTTGCTGGCCTTGACCTTGAGCACGGCGAGGTCGTTCTTGGCGTCGCGGCCGATCAGCTTGGCGGGAAGCTCGGTGCCGTCATCCAGCGTCACCTTGATCGAGGTCGCGCCGTCGATGACGTGGTTGTTGGTGACTATGGTGCCGTCGGCGCCGACGATGAAGCCGGAGCCCAGCGCCTCGGCGCGCTGCGCCTGCTGCGGCGGCGTCTTGGGCATCGGCACGCCCTGGTCGCCGAAGAACTGGCGGAAATAGTCGTCGAAGGGCGAGCCGCCGTCAAAGGGTTGCTCCTCGTTCATCGTTTCCGGCTGCGCCTTCATGACGGTGGCGACGGTCACCACCGCCGGCTTGTCGACGGCCACAATCGGCGCGAACGAGCCGTTCGGTGCCGTAATCCCGGCAACGGGGGTCTGGGTCGTGGGGACCACGTTGCTCGCGCCGCCGCTGTTCGCGCTTTGGGCGAAGGATACGACGAAAGGGGAGATGATCAGCGCAGCGCCCAGCAGGGCCGCGACGCGATGTCTACGAAGAATGCTTGAGGGTGACATGGTCGTTCTGTCCGGGCGAGAGTTGATCTTGCGCCGCGAGCGGCTCTCAGGCGAAGCGCCGTCGACGTGTCGGCGACCTGGACTGCCCGTCTCGCCTCGCGTGACAGCCGGCCGGATCGACAGCCCGCATCTAGGGCGTCGATGGGTCCGAATTAGGGTTTTCGTCCGACCTTACGAAGATTTAATCTCAGAAGGCGCTCACGAAGCGCCCCGTCGGCGCAGATAGGCCGAGGCGATCTCGCGCATGCGCGCGGCGTCGAAGCTCGGTCCATGACCGCCATAGCCGATGCGGATCGGCAGGTCGAGCAGGCGCCGCATGGTGCGGCAATAGGCGGCGCGATCGGAATCCGGCAAATCGTCGATCAGCATGCCGTCATAGATGGCATCGCCGGCAAACATCAACCCGTCGGCCTCGTCGAACAGCGCGATCGAATCGGGCGAATGTCCCGGCAGATGCAGGACGCGGAACTGGCGGTCGCCGAGATCGACGATGTCGTCCTCGTCAAGCGTGCGCGTCAGCGGCGCCGGCGCAATGCTGTAGTCGGCTGCGCTCCAGTCCGGCGTGGGCAGCCTGGAAACGGCGCCGTCGAGATTGCGGAACATGTAGGCGTAGGTGACGGCCTCATCCATGCTCTCGAACTGCGCGGCGCTCATCTTCGGCCCGGCCCGCAGCGGGAACTCATGCAGCGAGCCGACATGGTCGAGATGGATATGCGTGGCGACGACGATCAGCGGCTTGCCTGCTGGCGTGTCGATCTCGGGCGCCAGCGGCAGGATGCCCATGCCGGTGTCGACCAGAAGGTCGGCGTCCCGGCCTTTGAAATGCCAGATGTTGGCGCGCACGAAATCGTGCACGAACGGCTCGGTCAGCATCGATGTCCTGGCGTCGACGATGGCCTTGCCGAACCAGTCGCCGACTACCAGGTCGCCCATCAGACGAAGGGCTTCCCGACCTTGTATTTCTCCGGCACCAGCCGCTTGAGGTAGGCCATGCCGGCATCCGAGAGCTTGTTGGCGTCGGGCTGCATGAAATCGTCGGGCATGTGGCGCGTCTTGCCTGCGACATTCTTCAGCGGCACCTTCTTCAGCACGGTTTTGGAACCGTCATGCTGCAGCGCCACCGAGCCGCCGCCCTGCCCGGCGACCTCGACTGCGAAGGCGCCGGCGTCGAAGGCCTCTTTGGCGTCGACGGCATTGATCGCGCCGATGTAGCCGCGCGGCATGTAGCCCAGCGCATCGACCCGCGCCCGCTTGCCCGGCAGGCCTTCGGCCAGCGCCCGTTCCAACGCCGCCGTCAGGTCGCTGCCCGACAGCTTGACGTTGCCGTGCTGGTCGCGTTCGAGCTTCTCTGGCGGCACCAGGCTCTCGACCAGCGCCTTGCCGTCGGCTGTGCTGACGCCCTCCGACACGGCGACGATGCAGCGCTTGTGGCGGTCGAGCGTGGCCCGCACGTCGTCGATGAAGCGTTTCGCCGAGAAGGCGCGCTCCGGCACGTAAACCAGATGCGGGCCGCTGTCCGGATCGAGCTGCCAGGCGGCGGCGGCCGCGGTCAGGAAGCCGGCGTGCCGGCCCATGACGATGCCGACATAGATGCCGGGCAGGGCGCGGAAATCGAGGTCGACCGAGAGGAAGGCGCCGGCGACGAACTCGGCCGCCGAGATGAAGCCCGGCGTGTGGTCGTTCTCCTCGAGGTCGTTGTCGATAGTCTTCGGCGCGTGCACGAAGGCGATTGTGCCGCCGGCTGCGTCGGTCAGGATCTGCTGCGTGCCCGACGTGTCGTTGCCGCCGATATAGATGAAGGCGTCGGCGCCGATCTTCTTCAGCCCGTTGAGGATCACCTCGCAATAGGCGGCGTCGGGCTTGTCGCGGGTCGAGCCGAGCGCCGCGCTCGGCGTCGCCGCGATCAGCCTGAGCTGCTCCTCAGGGATGGCCGAGAGGTCGGCATAGTTGCCATCGCGGATGCCGCGCACGCCGTGGATCGAGCCCAGCACCCGGGCGCCGGGATGGCGCTTGCGGATCTCCAGCGCGGCGCCGACGACCGTCTGATTGATGACGGCGGTCGGGCCGCCGCCCTGCGCGATGACGAAAGTTCCGGCCATGCTTGATCTCTCCCGGGGCGATGGTTTCAGGGCACCTTCGCCTGTCTTGCTGGATGACGCAACGGGAGAAAAGACCGCACTTGGACAAGTCGCCAAAGCGGCCGCCGGCAGCGGCCGAGGATCAGACCACGACCACCGGGTTCTTCTTCGACACGCGGCTGTAAAGATCAATGATGTCCTGGTTGATCAGCCGAACGCAGCCCGACGACATCGCCTGGCCGATGCTCCACCATTCCGGCGAGCCGTGGATGCGGTAGCCGGTGTCCTTGCCGTTCTGGAAGATGTAGAGCGCCCGCGCGCCAAGCGGGTTGGTGAGGCCGCCGGGCTGGCCGCCCTGCCATTTCACCAGTTCCGGCTTGCGCTGGATCATTTCCGGCGGCGGCGTCCAGACCGGCCATTCCTTGCCGTACTGGATGTTGGCGCGGCCCGACCAGCGGAAGCCGTCCTTGCCGATGCCGACACCGTAGCGGATGGCGTCGCCGCCGGGTTGCACCAGATAAAGCATGCGCTCCTGCAGGTGCACCACGATGGTGCCGGGCGCCTCGCCGGTCTTGTCGACGACGATCTGGCGGCGGAACTCCGGCTTGACCTTCAGGTAGGGCACCGCCGGCACCTCGAAACCCCCATCGGTCAGCGACGCATACATGACGTCGGGGCCTGTGATGTTCTTGTCGACGCTGATCGCTGGGCGCAGGGGATGCACCGAGCCGGTGGTGGTGTCGTCGATCTGCAATTGCGGCAGGTCGAGCGTCTCGGTGGTGCTGCAGCCGGCGATGCCGAGCAGCGCCGCGGCGCCGAAGCCCGAGATCATGCTGCGGCGGGAAAGCTGTATTCCGGTTTCGATAGCATCGCCGTTCGAAGGCGGCGTCAAACTTTGCGGCAACTCGCGCATGCACCAAACCCTACACTGTCGGCGGGAAGCACGGTCCGGCCGGATAGCAGGCATTTTCATCGATCATGGTTGAAAAAGCGTGAAGGACCCGACTTTGGTCCTAAGGGCCGTCGCCGCCGCCGGCAGGGCCGAACCAGCCGCCCAAACATTTCGAAGATGCCTCTTTACATTCCGGCCGACCCGAGGATTTATCCTTTTCTTTGTGCTCAAGGAGTGAGGAAATGTCCTTCGAGAACTGGGCCGCCTTCGCCGCCGCCTCCACCATCCTTCTCGTCATCCCGGGTCCGACGATCCTTCTGGTCGTCTCCTATGCGCTCGGCCAGGGCTGGCGCACCGCGCTGCCGATGGCGGTCGGCGTCGCGCTCGGCGACTTCACCGCCATGACGCTGTCGATGCTCGGCATCGGCGCACTGCTGGCGGCATCGGCCACCGTGTTCACCGTGCTGAAGGTGATCGGCGCCTGCTATCTGATCTATCTCGGCGTCAAACTGTTCCGCGCCGGCGGGGCGCTGAAAGCCGAGCCGCGCACCGACGCGGTGTCCGCCGCCAAGATGATGGCGCATGCCTGGCTGGTCACCGCGCTCAACCCGAAGAGCATCACCTTCTTCGTCGCCTTCCTGCCTCAGTTCCTCGACCGGCACGCCGATTTCTGGCCGCAGATGCTGATCTTCGAGACGACCTTCCTGGCGCTCGCCTTCGCCAATGCCTTCGGCTACGCACTGATCGCGGCCCGGGCGCGCAACGTCGTGCGCAACCCGAAGGCGATTCGCATCTTCAACCGCACCGGCGGCACGCTGCTGGTCGGCGCCGGCATCGCCACCATGGCGATGCGCTCGGGCAATTGAGTCAGGTCCAGCCAAACGGTGCAAGCCGCCCCTCGCCGGTTGGCGAGCCGAGTGTCGATGTTTTAGGATCACGTCCAGTTCGATCAGGACGGTAGCAGGGCACTCAATGGCGCTGAAGAACGCATTCGGCCTGACATTTTCCGGCGCGACGGAGGCGGGATTTTCGCCCTATGAGAGGGCTGTCCGCGAGCTGCAATGCTTTATCGGCGATCCGGTCGCTACCATCGACCGCGCCATCGCCGAAGATCCCGGCTTCGTCATGGCCCATGTGTTCAAGGGCTATCTCTTTGCGCTTGCCACTGAGCCTGAGGCGACGGCCGTGGCCAGGGCCTGTCACGAAGCGGCGCTGCCGCTTGCGGCGACGGCGCGCGAGCAGGCGCATATCGCGGCGCTCGGCCATCTCGCCGCGGGCCGTTGGCACGACGCCTCGCGCCTGCTCGAGGACATCGCCATCGATTTTCCGCTCGATGCGGTGGCCCTGCAGACCGGGCATCAGATCGACTTCTTCACCGGCAATGCGCGCATGCTGCGCGATCGTATCGGTCGCGCGCTGCCGTCCTGGCAGAGGGGCATGCCGGGCTACCACGCCATTCTCGGCATGCAGGCCTTCGGGCTGGAGGAGATGGGCGACTATGCTCGCGCTGAGGGCTTCGGCCGGACGGCGATTGAGATCGAGCCGCGCGACGGCTGGGCGCAGCACGCGGTCGCGCATGTTATGGAAATGCAGAGCCGGCAAAAGGACGGCATCGCCTGGATGCGCGCCAACCCGGACGCATGGACGAAAGACAGCTTCCTCAAAGTGCACAATTGGTGGCACCTTGCGCTGTTCCACTACGATCTCGGCGAGACCGAGGAAGTCCTGGCGCTCTATGACGGGCCGATCTACGGCACGCGCTCGACACTGGCGCTCAACATGGTGGATGCTTCGGCGATCCTGTGGCGGCTGCATCTCGGCGGCGTCGATGTCGGCGATCGCTGGACCGCTCTCGCCGCCAATTGGGCGCCCAAGGCTGCTGCCGGCAACTATGCCTTCAACGATGCCCATGCGATGATGGCTTTCGTCGGCGCTGGGCTGGAGGCGCCGGCCAGGACCTTGCTGGAGGCGCAGCGCGAGGCGATGCATGCCAGCGACGACAACGCCGCTTTTACCCGGGATGTCGGCCATCCGCTGACGCTGGCGATCAAGGCGTTCGGCGAAGCTGACTACACCGAGGCGGCGCGCCTGATCCGGCCCATACGCTCGATCGCGAACCGCTTCGCCGGCAGCCATGCGCAGCGCGACGTCATCGACCTGACGCTGATCGAGGCTGCCCTGCGCGCCGGCGATGGACCGCTGGCGCGGGCGCTGACGGGCGAGCGCGCCTTTGCGCGGCCGGACAGTCCGCTGTCGGCGCTGTTTTCGCGGCGCGCCGCCGATTTGTCCGAGAATTGACCCGAAGCGGATCTTGGCATAAGAACTGGCCAAGCCAGATTTTTTCGAGATCCGAAAAAATTAAAGGCATTGGGAGGACATCATGTATCTCGGCCTCGATCTGGGCACGTCGGGCGTCAAGGCGCTTTTGATCGATGCCGGGCAGACCGTCATCGGCTCCGGTCACGGCTCGCTCGATGTCTCGCGGCCGCATCCGGGATGGTCCGAGCAGGATCCCGCGCACTGGATCGCGGCCTGCGAAAAAGCGATTGCCGAACTCAAGGCCGCACATCCGAAGGAACTCGCGGCCGTCAAGGGCATCGGCCTGTCCGGCCAGATGCATGGCGCAACCCTGCTCGACGCCGGCGACCAGGTGCTGCGCCCCTGCATCCTGTGGAACGACACGCGCAGCCATGTCGAGGCCGCCGCGCTCGACGCCGATCCGCGCTTCCGCAAGCTCACCGGCAACATCGTCTTTCCGGGCTTCACCGCGCCGAAGCTCGCTTGGGTGAAGAACAACGAGCCCAAGATCTTCGCCGACGTGGCGAAGGTGCTGCTGCCCAAGGATTTCCTGCGGCTCTGGCTGACGGGCGAGCACATTTCGGAAATGTCCGACTCCGCCGGCACCTCCTGGCTCG
>NZ_RZOJ01000238.1:0-9375 GCF_003998845.1 Mesorhizobium sp. M4A.F.Ca.ET.022.05.2.1
GATCGAGCGTAGCCTCCCCAGCGTCGAAAAGGCGGTGAAATGGAACTCGCCGCTCTACGGGGTCGAGGGCCAGGGCTGGTTCCTCGGCATTCATTGCTTCCCCAACTACGTCAAGGTGGCGTTCTTCCGCGGAACATCGCTCAGCCCGCTGCCCCCAGGCGAGTCCAGGACCAAGGAAACGCGCTACCTCGACATCCGCGAGGACGATCCAGTCGACGAAGCCCAGGTCGCCGACTGGGTGAGGCAGGCCAGCCGGTTGCCCGGCGAAAAGATGTGACCAGCCGATGGACACGAGGGGCAAACAACACGAAGGAAGTGACAGCCAGCCATGAAGAATAGCGCATCGCCGGAAAGCAAGTCTCCTTCGCAGCTGATAGACGCCAGGATCGAGGAGTTAGGCGACTGGAGGGGTCAGATGCTCAGCCAGCTCCGCGCTCTGATCAGGGACGCCGATCCCGACGTCGTGGAGGAGTGGAAATGGAGGGGCGTTCCGGTGTGGGAGGACGCCGGCATGATCTGCACGGGCGAGACCTACAAGGCCGTCGTCAAGCTGACCTTCGCCAAGGGGGCTGCCCTGGAAGACCCCTCCGGTCTCTTCAACTCCAGCCTGGAGGGCAACACCAGGCGCGCCATCGACTTCCACGAGGGCGATGCGATAAACGCGGAGGCTCTGAAGGCGCTGGTTCGCGCGGCTGTGAGCCTGAACAAGTCCAAGGCCAGGAAATAATCCGCGGGATCGACCGGCGGCGGCCAAGGTCTGTTGAGATTCAGGTCAGGCCGAGTCGAAAACGGTGATTTCCGAGAACCGGAGCGGAGCGTACTTAAAGTACGTGAGCACCGGAAGCGCAGGAAAGCGCCGTTTGCAGGCTGGCCTCACCTGAATATCAACAGACCTAGATCGTCACCACCATTTTGCCGGCATTGGCGAGCGGCGTCGTAACCCCGGACAGCATCGTGCGGATATGGGCGACGCTCTGGTAGCGTCCGTTGACGGAGATGCGCGGCAAGGCGTGCAGGAAGCCGGCATGCTCGGCGCGCAACACGCCATGGCGCGTCGTCACCGCCGAGACATAGCCGGCGTCGCTGGCAAAGCCCACTTCGCGGCAGCCGACGGCACTGGCATAGCCATAGGGATAGGCGAGATGGCGCGGTTCCTGGCCGAGCTTTTCCAGCAATATGCGCCGGACATCGCCGATCTCATGCCGGGCATCCGCTTCCGGAAGCCGCTTCAAGTTGAGATGGTTGACGGTGTGGGCGCCGATCGTCACCAGCCTGTGTCCTGCCATGGCGCGGATCTCGTCCCAGCTCATCAGCGTGCTCGGGCGCCTTGTCTCCAGATCGATGCCGTTCGCGCGCGCGAATTCGCGCAGCGTCGCGCGCTGGTCCTCCTCGCGCACCTCCGCGGTCAGCCAGCTATGCAGGCGCGCATTGGCCTGGAGTTTTTTCCCCCGCGTCGAGCAATCGATCGTCACGGAGCCGTCCGGCATCGTCAGCGTCAGCCGATCGCGGGCGTTGACGATATCCTCGATCACGTCCCACCAAAGATCGGAGGCGCCGTCGATCAGGCCGGGCGCGACATAGATGGCGATCGGGGCGCCGTGCTTTTCCAACACCGGCAGCGCCTCAGTCATGTTGTCGCGATAGGCGTCGTCAGCGGTGATGGTGGCGAACTGACCGCCCTTGCCGCCGTGCTTGATACGTTCGATCGCCTCGTCCAGCGAAACGAAAGCGTAGCCTTCGGCCCTCAGGTCGGCGATGAGGGCGTCGAGGAAGCCGGGCGCGATGTTCAGGTGACGGTTGACGCCGTTCGGCTTCTCCGGCGTCGCGGTGACCCGGTGCAGCATGAGGATGGCGCCGATGCCGCCGACAAACGGCTTTGCCAGCGGGGCAAGGCCGGTGTAGCGGGCAACGTTCAGCGCCAGTTTCCGGATTGCTTCACCCCCGTCGATCATTCCTTCACCTTTTGCGCCTAGGCTCATCCAGCATGCGACGTGCCCATGCGTACCCCCAGGTTGAGACGAATACGCCTTAAGGATTGAGGTATGGTTGACGCCACCGCGCCATTTGGCGGCAATCGGCTGGCCGCGAGCGAGACACCGCCACGCACCATAGCGGTCGGTCAAGCCGGCCTGTCGGTGACCATCGGCGACGGCGCGGCACTTGCTACTTACGCGCGATTCTGCGCTTCGGCGCTGTTCGCGCCGGCGCAAAGTGCCGTTTGGGTAAGCAACTGGGCTCGGGCGGTTCAGCCCGACATTGTCGTTGCGGCACTCAGCGTCGAAAACGAGCAGGTGCTTTCTCTGGCCCTTGAAGTCGTCAGCCGTGGACCATTCCGCATCGCCCGCTTCATGGGTGGCCGCCATGCCAACGGCAATTTCGCCGCCGCTGCGCCGGGCCGGCTGCCAAGCGCCGACGCCGCGGCGGTCCGTTCGATGCTGAAGAGCATCGCCCGGGCGCGGCCCGACATCGACCTGATCTCACTTGAGCGGCTGCTGCCCGACCTCGACGGCGTCGGCAATCCGCTCGCCGCCCTGCCCCATTTTCCGAGCCCGAATCTGTCGCTCGGCGTCGATCTCGACGGCGGCTTCGACGCGCTGCTGGCGCGCGCCAGCGGCAAGCGCAAGCGCAAGAAGCACCGTTCGCAGACGCGCAAATTCGAGGCGGTCGGCGCCTTCCGCCGTATCGAGGCGCGCACGCGCGCGGAGGTGGACAGGCTGCTCGATGCCTTCCTCGACATGAAGGAGGTGCGCTTCCGCAAGATGGGCATCGCCAATGTGTTCGGCGAGCCGGTGGTCCGCGCCTTCTTCCGCACCCTGTTCACCGAAGCGCTGGCAGAGGGAAAACCGTCGTTTGTGTTGCATGGCCTGGAAGTCGCCGGCAAGCTGCGCGCCGTCACCGGATCGAGCCTCTCGGGCAAGCGCCTGATCTGCGAGTTCGGCGCGATCGCCGAGGACGATCTCGCCTTCACGAGCCCCGGCGATTTCCTGTTCTTCGACAACATCCAGGAAGCCTGCCAGGCCGGATTCGGCGTCTATGATTTCTCGGTCGGCGACGAACCCTACAAGCGGCTATGGTGCGATATTGAGACCCAGCATTTCGAGGTGCTGGTGCCGCTGACGCTGAAAGGCCGCGCGCTGGCGCTGGCGCTCCGGCAAGGCGCGCGGACAAAGGCCTTCATCAAGAACAGCCCGCTCATCTGGAAGCTGACCAAGATGCTACGCCGCAAGGCCGCCGGACAGGCGGCGCCTGCCGCCGAGGACGACAACTAATCACTGACCGCTGAGACCATTCGAACGATGCCCCGGCAAGCCGCCAGAGAATCGCGGTCTCACGCCGCCGTGCGGCGTCCTGGCACCGGCGTCCCCGGGGCCTCGTGGCCGAGCGGCGTCACCAGCGTGAGCTCGGGGTAGCCGTTCTCGATCAGTTTGACTGCGGCCTGCGTCACCTCGTCGTCGGCTTCCAGCATCGACAGGAAGACCTCGGTGCCCTCGCCCACCAGCCGGCCGATGCCCTGCGCGTCGGCCGGGCCGCATTCGACCACGACAAGATCATAGGCGGTGGTCAGCGACTGCATGATGATCGGCAGCCGATCGGCGGCGCGCATGGCGCGGGCCGGATCGGCGGTGCCGACCGGGATGACGTGGCAGTCCGAGTAGAGGTCGGCGTGGATGACGTCGCTGAACTGCGCCTCCGAGGCGAGCAGGTCGGTGATCCCCGGGAAAAGCCCGCTGTCCAGCATCGGCCGCGAGGCGGCACCCGATGCGGTGAGGTCGAGCAGCAGCACGCGCAGGCCGGCGTCCGAGACCTCGCGCGCTACCAGCACGGCGGAAGCGGCTGCCTCGTCGCCTTCCGGCGACACGAATATGGCGCGCGCCGTGCCAGAAGCGATCAGTTTCTCCGCCGCCTTCTCGATATCAATCTCGCCCAGCGTCGAGGCCTGCTGCCCGGTGTCTCCATCCGTCGCGTCTGCTGCGGCGACTGCTTCCGGCCCTGCCTCCGGTTCGGTCGAGCGATGCCTGGTCAGCCCGGCATCGACAAGCGCGGGCTCGGCGCGGGCAACCGGCATCTGCACCTGCTCGATTCGTCCAAATCGCGCACCGGTGGCCGGGCGCATGGCGCGGCCCGAAAACAACTCCCGAAGCAGCGTCGCGACCGCCATCAGCAGCAGCGAGGCGACAAACGCGGCGCCGACAATCGGCACGATCTTCGGGAAATAGGGCTCCGACGGCACCACGGCGCGCGAGAAGATACGCGCATCGACCGGCAGGTAGTTGCGATCGCTGCGCGAGGAGGCCTCGCGGAAGCGCGTCATATAGGATTCAAGCAGTTGGCGCTGGGCGTTGGCGTCGCGCTGCAGCGCGTCGAGCTCGACCTGCTGCTCGCCGGCACGGGCCGATGCGGCCTTCAGCGTGTTGACGTCGCCGAGGAGCTGGTTCTCGCGCGCCTGCGCCGTCTGCGCCTGCGTCGCCAGACCCTTCATGATCTTTTGCGCCTCGTTACGGATCTGGCCGTCGAGATCGGCAAGCTGTGATTTCAGGGCGCGGATGCGGGGATGATTGTCGAGCAAGGTGGTGGAGAGGTCGGCGATGTTGGCCCTGAGCTCGACCTGCCGCTCGCGCAGGCGCTGGATCAGGTCGGAATTCAGAACTTCCGGAACCGCATCCAGCGAGCCGCCTGACTGCAGCGCCTTGCGCACGCTGTCGGCGGTCGCCTCGGCGGCGGCGCGATTGGCGCGCACCCGCGACAGTTCGGTGGACAGTTCGGAAAGTTGCTGGGTAGCCAGCACCGCATTGTTGCCGCCCATCAGGAGATCCGACTGCGCGCGGAAGTCGGCGACCTTGGCCTCGGCATCCTTGACCCGCTTCGACAGGTCGGCGATCTCGGGCGCAAGCCAGTCGGTGGCTGCGGCGTTCGATTCCAGCTTGGCGTTGCCCTGGACGGAAATGTAGGTGTTGGCGATGGCGTTCGGGATGTCGGCGGCGAGCCTGGGATCCTCCGAGGAGAACTCGATGACGATAACGCGAGATTTTTCAACGCTGTAAACGTTGAGCTTCTCGCGCATTTTCTTCAGCACGCGCTCTTCCGGCGCGATTTCGTTGGGGTCGCTTTTCAACCCGACGATGACAAGCAGGCGGCTGAGCGCCGACATCTTGGCCGCCTCGTCGAATTCGGGCAGCTTCGACAGGTTGAGCTTGGCGGCCACCTGCTTGAGGATGTCCGTCGAGGAAATGACCTCGACCTGGCTGGCGACGCCCTGCTCATCGAGAATCGGTTTTTCGCTGTCGTTGCTCGTGCCGTCAGGCCGGGTGAAGACCGATTCGCGGGTTTCTATCAGCAGTTTCGTCTCGGCCTTGTATTGCGGCGTGGCAAGCCAGGCGAGCGCGAAAGCCAGACCAGTGACGGCAAGCGCAACGATAAGAATGCGCAACCAGTTCCTCGCCAGGCTGGCGAAGAGTTGCCTGAGATCGACATCGACGTCTGCGGCCGCGGACTGAACGGACATGCATCCTGCTCCGAACTTGAGTCTAGGATGGACCGTAAACAACTATGGTAACTCAGCCGTTAAGATAAGAGCGGGCGCCATTAGAGACGACTGAAGAACATTCAGCAAAGACAGTAGAATAGCTACGCTTTTTGGCAACCGCCGCCGCCCGGGACGGCAAACCTTTACCGGCCATTAACCCTAACAGGAGGATAACGGATTCCGTTCCCTGGGGTTTGCCGCAACATCTGGCGGCCAGCGATGAAGGTTCGTGACCGGTCATGAAAAGCACTGCCTCCCTTTTTCGTGCTCTGCTTGCCGTATCGATGCTCGCCGGCTGCTCAAGCTATCGGCCGACACCAGCGGCCTTCCATGAGGTGCTCGACCAACCTTATCGGCTGGGTGCCGGAGATCGCGTCCGGGTCACCGTATTCGAGCAGGATGGCCTGACCAACACCTACAGCGTCGACCAGTCCGGCTATCTCTCCTTCCCTTTGGTCGGCTCCGTGCCGGCACGCGGACACACCGCCCAGCAGCTCGAGAAGGAAATCGCCGACAAGTTGCGGCAAGGCTATCTGCGCGACCCCGATGTTTCGGTCGAGATCGACCGCTACCGGCCGATCTTCGTGATGGGCGAAGTTGGCGCGGCCGGCCAGTATTCCTATGTGCCGGGCCTCACCGTGCAAAAAGCCATCGCGATCGCCGGCGGCTTCTCGCCGCGCGCCAACCAGGAGAGCGTCGACATCACCCGCGACATCAACGGCAAGGTGATGACCGGGCGGGTGGTCACATCCGATCCGTTGCTACCCGGCGACACCGTCTACGTGCGCGAACGGCTGTTCTGAAAACCAACGTGGCGGCGAACCTGCGGATCGTCCATTGCTTTCGCTCACCCGTCGGCGGGATTTTCCGCCATGTGCGCGACCTGACCGAGGCGCAGCTCGCCGCCGGTCACTCGGTCGGAATCGTCTGCGATTCGACCACCGGCGGCGCTTTCGAAGAGCATCTCTTCGAGGGCATGAAGGACAGCCTGGCGCTCGGCATCCATCGCACGCCGATGCAGCGCCATGTCGGGCCGGGCGACCTCGCCTCGGCTTGGCGCACATACAGAATCATCAAGGAATTGCGGCCGGACGTGCTGCACGGGCACGGCGCCAAGGGTGGCGCCTATGCCCGTCTATTCGGCTCACTGTTGCGGGTATCAAGGTCTCGCGTAGCCCGCCTTTATTCGCCGCACGGCGGCTCCCTCCATTATGACGAGACGACGGCCACCGGGAAGCTGTTCTTCGCGCTCGAGCGATTCATGGCCCGGTTCACCGACTGCCTGCTGTTCGTCTCCGACTATGAAAGGCGCACCTGGCGCAGGAAGGTGGGCGAACCGCCTATCCCCAACACGCTGGTCTACAATGGTCTGCGCGCCACAGAGTTCGACGTGGTGCCGACCCTGCCCGAAGCGGCGGACCTGCTCTACATCGGCATGATGCGCGACCTAAAGGGACCGGACATCTTCATCGACGCGGTGGCGCTGGCCGGCAACAGACTCGGCCGCCAGATTAGCGCGGTGATGGTCGGCGACGGCGACGACCTGCCGCGCTACCATGCGCAGGTGAAGCGCCTTGGGCTCGACGGCCACGTCCGCTTCCTGCCGCCCATGCCGGCCCGGGATGCCTTCGCGCTGGCGGAGCTGATTGTCGTGCCCTCGCGCGCCGAGGCCATGCCCTATATCGTGCTGGAGACGCTGGCCGCCGGCAAGCCGATGATCGCCACCGCCGTCGGCGGCATACCGGAGATATTCGGCGAAGCCTCCCCTGCCCTGATCCGTCCCGACCCGAACCAGCTTGGCGACAGGCTGAGCGACGCGCTCTCCGATCTCGGCGCCTATCAGCGCCTGATGCCCGGGGCGCCCGACCTCAAGGCACGATTCGGCGCCGACGTTATGGCCGCGGAGATCGAGAAGGCCTATTTTGCCGCGCTCCGGCGCTAGAGCGTGGTCGATTTGCTCTGGGACGTTTTCTCACGCTGACCAGCCCCGTCCGCCTCAACGCAGGGTGGCAACCGCTTCAAAGCCATCTGTTGTCTCAAGGGTTTCTTAGCTCTCTTTTGCTATTCAGCCGAGCGAAGCCCGCGGACAATCCAATGAACGAGATCGACCCCGCACGCCGCTTTTCAATGAATGCGGTACGCAAATTCGACGGCCCTGCCGAGAGCGAAGCAGCGAGCGGCCTGAACGATGTGGCGCGTCAGGTCGCCTCGCAGTACCGGCGCGATACGATGTCGCCGATCATGGTCAGCGGCGTGCTGCGCATGGTCGAATTCGCGCTGCTGTTCGTGTCGGGCCTCTGCCTCTATTTCTACTATGTCGGCTTCTTCAACTATCTCGCCTGGCAGTATCCAGTAACGATCGCCGCCGCCTCGTTCCTGGCGGTGGTGCTGCTCGACGTCACCGATTCCTACCAGATCGCCGCCCTCATGCGGCCGATCGCCAGTTTTGGCCGGGTGCTTCTGGTCTGGGCCGGGACTTTCGCGCTGATGGCGTTGACGGCCTTCGCCATGAAGATGTCGGAGGACTATTCGCGCCTCCTGTTCGGCACCTGGTTCGTCGTCGGCTTCGTGCTCATCTTCGGTCTCCGGCTGGTGATGTCCAACCTGATCCGGCGCTGGGCCCGCGATGGGCGCATGGAGCGGCGCGCCGTCATTGTCGGCGGCGGCAAGTCGGCGGAGATGCTGATCCGCTCTGTCGAGAGGCAGCCCTTCAACGACATCCGCATCTGCGGCATCTTTGACGATCGCGGCGACAAGCG
This sequence comes from Mesorhizobium sp. M4A.F.Ca.ET.022.05.2.1, assembly GCF_003998845.1. Classification (NCBI taxonomy): domain Bacteria; kingdom Pseudomonadati; phylum Pseudomonadota; class Alphaproteobacteria; order Hyphomicrobiales; family Phyllobacteriaceae; genus Mesorhizobium; species Mesorhizobium sp. M4A.F.Ca.ET.022.05.2.1. The sequence goes on from NZ_RZOJ01000238.1 coordinate 8,284, forward strand.
CTCGCCGCCGATCGTCGCCGGCTATCCCAAGCTCGGCACCATTTCCGAGCTGATCGACTTTGCCCGCATCGCCCGCATCGACATGCTGATCGTGTCGCTGCCGCTGACTGCCGAATCGCGCGTGCTGCAGCTCTTGAAGAAGCTGTGGGTGCTGCCGGTGGACATCCGTCTGTCGGCACATTCAAATGCGCTGCAATTCCGCCCGCGCGCCTATTCCTATATCGGCTCGGTGCCGATGCTCGACATCTTCGACAAGCCGATCAACGACTGGGACTCGGTCGCCAAGCGCGCCTTTGATATCCTGTTTTCGATCATCGGCATCATCGTCTTCTCGCCGGTGATGCTGGTGACGGCCATCGCCATCAAGCTCGACAGCAAGGGGCCAGTGCTGTTCAAGCAGAAGCGGCACGGCTTCAACAACGAAATCATCGAGGTCTACAAGTTCCGCTCGATGTACACCGATCGATCGGACCCGACCGCCAAGCAGACGGTGACCAAAAACGATCCGCGCGTCACCCGCGTCGGCCGCTTCATCCGCAAGACCTCGATCGATGAACTGCCGCAATTCTTCAACTCGCTGTTCGGCTCGCTGTCACTGGTTGGACCGCGCCCGCATGCGATCGCCGCCCAGTCGCACAACCTTCTCTACAATGAGGTGGTCGACGGCTACTTCGCCCGGCACAAGGTCAAGCCGGGCGTGACCGGCTGGGCGCAGATCAATGGCTGGCGCGGCGAGCTGGACACCAATGAAAAGATCCGCATGCGCACCGAATACGATCTCTATTACATCGAGAACTGGTCGCTGCTGTTCGATCTCAGGATCCTGTTCCTGACCCCAGTGCGGCTGCTCAACACGGAAAATGCCTATTGAGCGCGGTCGCCCATGATCTGCCGGCGGCGGCGGTCAATAGGTTGCCGCCTCAGGCGGTCAACGCCAAGCTGATCGCACTGATTGCATCCGGCGCGGTCTTTTTCGGCCTGCTGCTCTCGGGCTTCGTCATTGACGAGCCGGCGCCCTATGACCTCTACATGGTCGGGCTCATCGCCGTGTGGGGGGTTTTCGGCCTGCGCATCTCGCGCGCGGTGGTCCCA